>JASHTT010000668.1 GCA_030040415.1 Streptosporangiaceae bacterium
GTCGGCGCGGCCGCGCAGACCTACTTCGGCATCAACCTCGCCGACCCGGGCGCGACGCTGACGCCCGCGCAGGCAGCGATGCTCGCCGCGATGCCGAACGAGCCGGGCTACTTCGACCCCGACCCGAAGGCCGGGGCGCCGTTCGTCGCGCTGGTCGAGCGCTGGCAGTACGTCCTCGCCAACATGGTGCGCGACGGCGCGCTGTCGCACAGCAAGGCGGCCGCGCTGTGCGCCTACTGCCAGTCCGGTGGCACCCAGGCCCAAGCCGCCTTCGCCAAGAACGTCAAGATCGTTCCGCCGAGCGCCAACAACGGCTACTCCGGCTTCAAGGGCTATCTCATGCAGATGGTCCAGCAACAGCTCACGGCACCGAAGGCAGACGGCGGATACGGCCTGACCCTGCAGAAGGTGGACACCGGCGGATACCGGATCAATACGACTTTCAGCATGAGCAAGGTCGACGCGCTCGCCGCCTCCGTTAACGCGGAGAAGGACGAGATGGCTGCGGACGGTGTGTCGTTCCCCGTCTACGACCGCGTCGGCGCCGTGCTGGAGAACGCAAAGACTGGCGCGATCGTGGCGGTCTACGGTGGGCCGGGCTACTACACCGCGCACTGCGCGGAGACGAACTGCGAGCTCAACATGGCCGAGGCGGCCGAGCCGGTGGGCTCGTCGTTCAAGCCGTACGTGCTAGCGACCGCGGTCAAGGAAGGCATGAACGTCTTCACCAGCAAGCTCAACGGGTACTCGCCCATCTGGATCCCGAACAAGCCGGCTGACCAGGCCACGCAAGACGCGCTCTCGCCGACAAGCGCACCGCCTGGCGTGTCGGCCTCTGACCCTTACGGTGGGAACGGCTTGAACGGCGTTCACTACTACCTCTTCGACGAGGCGGGCGAGAACCAGGGCCAGCCTCTGGCGGTAAACGTCGCAGCGGCGATCTCGTCCGACCCGGCCTTCGAGGACCTAGTGCACCGCGACGGCATCAACAACGTCATCAACGTGGCTGGCGAGTTCGGGGTTGGCCAGAACGCGTTTGTCGAGCCGTGCGCAAACCCGGCGAGCAGCAGCGCCAATGCCACCCAGGCGGAGATCATCAAGTACTGCAACGACCTGACCGGGCCCGGTTACACCGAGAATCACACGCCGGAGCTGGGCAACGGCCTCGACGGCAACTTCAGCACGACCGGCACTCTCAACTCGGAGGCCGCGATCCAGGCCGGCACTCCCGGCTCTCCCGCGATAGCCCTGGGCGAGAACCCACTGACGCCGGTCGAGCAGGCCACCACGTTCGCCACCCTGGCGGACGATGGCCTCTACCACTCGGCGCACGTGATCGGGTCCCTGTACCAGGGCTCCACGCTGGTGCCTTCGCCGGTGATCACCAGGCAGGTGCTGAGCCCGCAGGCGGCAGCCGACGCGGACTGGGCGCTCTCGTACGACAACCAGGACCCGGCGGGCACCGCCTACGGGAACGTGCCGTTCCGCCGCGGCGACGTGATCGCCAAGACCGGAACGCTGGGCGAGGATGCGGTAGCGTCGCAGGCCTGGTTTAACGGCGCGACCCCGGACCAGTACGCGCTGTCGATCGCCTTGTTCACCAACGATCCGGGCAGCGAGAACCTCGACAACCTGCCGTATATAGGCGGGACCCCGGGATCGCAGGGTGGCGGCTGGCCGGCCACCATCTGGAACGAGTTCATGACGACAAACCTGAACAACATGCCGTACGTGCCTTTGTTCCAGACCAGCCAGGTCCAGGCCAACGGGATCCCGTTCGATGCCTGGATCCAGGCGTTCCCGAAGAAGGCAAAGGCTAAGGCGTGCCACTTCGGCCACGGTCACGGGCTTGGCCCGCAAGCCCAGAAGTGCACCTGCCCGCCAGGCCACGCTCAGCAGTGCGGCAACCCGAACCCGACGCACAGCTGCCAGCCGTTCAACCCGCTGTGCGGCAGGGGCACGTCGCCGTCGCCGAGCCCCAGCCCGTCGCCGAGCCCCAGCCCGTCGCCTAACCCGTCCCCAGGTACCGGCGGCACGGCAGCGAACAGTACCAACGCGGCCGAGGAAGCATCGACGACGCAGGCGCTGCCGCTGCGCGGCGGTTAGCCCGGGAAGCTCTCTGGTGACGCGGCTGCGCTAACCGATCCGCGCGCGCAGCCAGCGGATGTCAGCCCCCGGGTCGGGGGTCTCGCAGATTACCGTCGCACCCGCGGCTCGGACCACGTCCACGATCTGTGCCGGGTCGATCTCGCCGTCCTCGATGCCGGCGTGCCGGTCCCGGCCGGAGCCGAACGGGTCCCGCGAGTTGTTGCAGTGCACCAGGTCGATCCGCCCGGTGACCGCCTTGACCCGGTCGACGACCGTGGACAGGTCCTCGCCAGAGGTGAACGCGTGGCAAGTGTCCAGGCAGAAGCCGATCTCGCCGCCGCCAGCGGCCGCCGCCTCGATCGCCTCCCACAGCCTGGCGACGCCGTCCACGCCGCGTGCCATCGCGCCGTCGCCGCCGGCCGTGTTCTCGATCAGCATCGGCAGCGGCCTGTCGATGCGCTGCACTGCCTTGCGCCAGCTGTCGTAGCCATCCTGCGGGTCCGCGCCCGCGGTAACGTGGCCGCCATGCACGATCAGCGCCTTGGCGCCGATGGCGGCGGCGGCGTTCAACTGCTGCTCGAGCAGCTTACGGCTGGGAATGCGGATCCGGTTGTTAGGTGATGCGACGTTGATGACATAGGGCGCGTGCACGTAGGCATCGACACCCGACTCTTCGAACGCGCGGCGGACTTCCGCAGGCTCACCAGGCAGCACAGGCGCTTGCCAGCCCTGCGGGTCGCCGAGAAAGAACTGGACCGCGTCCGCGCCCAGTGCCTGGGCTTGCGCCAGTGGATCACTCTCGTGCAGGTGTGCACCGATCCGAGTCATCTGCCGAGCGTACCGGCAGCCGCCGGGACGCTGGCCGCGACCGGTTTAGCCGAACCCGCCATGCGCGATGCCGAGGCCCATCCCCACGAACCCGGCAACGACGCCGCACATGATCACGATCCGCTGCTCCCTGGTCGCCGACAGCATCTGGGCCACCAGGCCCACGCCGAAGGCGAGCATGCCGAGCACGGTAGCGGGCAGATGATTGTGCCTGATGAGCCCGAGCGGGAACGCCGCGACGCCCGTGACCAGCGCGAACACGGCCATGGTGTTCAGCACCGGGTGCCGCTTCCCGTCGCTATTCAGGGTCATGCGGGCCGGACGGCCATCTATAGGTGCGCTGACGCCGTCTGGCATCGCTGCTACCCCCAAAGACAGAGCAATGTAACTTTCGGGACTGTCGTCACCCAGTCTGTTCCCGTCGTCGCGGGAATGGAACCGCCTTTACCGAACGGCAAGCTCTGTTCCGTTCCGGTCGCGACCCCTCGGTCCCGGCGTGTGCGCACACAGCCGAAACTGTCGGCCCAGGCTGGTAAGCTGGCGCAGCCGCGCAAAGGACCGCCGGACCGGCGGCGCGCGGCCCCTCCTGTCACGGAAGGACCGTGGCCGCCTGAGTCCAGAGGAGGCAGCGAGACTCATGCGCCGTTACGAGATGATGATCATTCTCGATCCCTCGCTTGAAGAGCGCACCATCCAGCCGTCGCTCGACCAGTTCCTCAAGGTGGTCACCACGGCCGGCGGCACCGTAGAGAAGGTCGACGTGTGGGGACGGCGCAGGCTGGCCTACGACATCGACCACAAGTCTGAAGGCATCTACACCGTTGTAGACCTGGTGGCTGAGCCGGACGCGGTCAAGGAGCTCGACCGGCAGCTCGGTCTCAACGAGGCGGTGCTGCGGACGAAGATCATCCGGCCGGACCAGAACTAGCCGCGGCCGGATCCGGGCCAGCAAGCTACCCGACCCGAGCAAGCGGAGAACCAGATGGCAGCAGGCGACACCAACATCACGATCATCGGCAACCTAGTCGGCGATCCTGAGCTCCGTTACACCCCGACCGGCCAGGCCGTGGCCACCTTCCGCGTCGCGTCGACGCCGCGGTACATGGACCGCAACACCAACGAGTGGAAGGACGGCGA
>JASHTT010000669.1 GCA_030040415.1 Streptosporangiaceae bacterium
CAGTCGGCGGATTGGCGGCCGACGGAATCTCGCCGGTCAGCCTGATCCGCTTCGCGCCGGTGCCGTCCAGGCTTGGCACGGCCGACAACAGCGCCTCGGTGTAGGGGTGGTGAGGTCCGCTGAACACCCGCTCGGCCGGGCCGACCTCCATCATGCGGCCGAGGTAAAGGACGGCGATGCGATCGGACAGGTACCGCACAAGGCCGAGGTCGTGCGAGATGAACAGATAGCTGACCCGCTCCTTGGCCTGCAGGTCGGCCAGCAGGTTGAGGATGGCGGCCTGCACCGACACATCGAGCGCCGACGTTGGCTCGTCGCACACGACGATCCGCGGCCCGCCGCCGAACGCCCTGGCGATTGCCACCCGCTGCTTCAGCCCGCCAGACAGCTGGCGCGGGCGGAGGCTCAGCTGCCTGTCTTCCATCCGGACGGACCTGACCAGGTCGGCCAGCCGCTCGCGCAGCGCCGCTCCACTCAGGCCGGCGAGCCTGGCCAGCGGCCTGCTGATGAGTTGGCGCACGGTGTGTCGCCTGTTCAGCGCCGAGTCCGGGTTCTGGAACACGATCTGCAGCGCCTTCAGCTCGCCGATGTTGCGTGCGCCGAGCGTAGGCGGCAGCACAGTGCCGTCCAGTTGTATGTGAGCGCCAGGGTCCGGCGGGATCAGCCCGAGCAGCACCCTGGCCAGCGTGGTCTTGCCGCTACCCGACTCGCCTACTAGTCCGAGTGTCTCGCCCCGCTGCAGCGTCAGGTCTATGTCGGCAAGTGCCCTGACCGCCTCCCGGCCTGACCGGAAGGTCTTGGACACCTCGCGCATCGTGATGACCGGATCGTCCGCGCCTTCGGAGGGTGGACGAAGATCGACATCGACGGGCGTGCTCCGGGGCAGCTCGGCCGATTCGGCGTGGCGGTAACACCGCGAGGTCCGGTCAGGGCCGGTCACGAAGGGTGGCGGCGGAGCCTCTCGGCACTGCTGCTCGGCCAGGAGGCACCGCGGGGCGAAGATGCAGCCTCGCATTTGGTGGCCGGGCTCGGGCAGGAAGCCCGGGATCGAGTCCAGCCGGCCGTGGTCCTTGCGCTGACCGCGCCTTGGCAGGCAGCGCAGCAGCCCGACGGTGTAGGGGTGGCGAGGGTCGGCGAAGATTTGCCCGGCCGGGCCCTCTTCCACCAGTTCGCCTGCGTACAGCACGCCGACCCGGTCACACATCTGGGCGATGACCGCGAGGTTGTGGCTGATGAACAGGATCGAGGTATCGAGCTCGGCGCGCAGACCAGCCACGAGGTCGAGCACCTCCGCCTCGACGGTGGCGTCCAGCGCGGTGGTCGGCTCGTCGAGTATGAGCAGTGACGGCTGTGCCGCGAGCGCCATGGCGAGCACGGCACGCTGCGCCATCCCGCCGGACAGCTCGTGCGGGTACCGCTCCATCACGCGGCGCGGATCTGGAATCTGCACCCGGCGCAGCATCTCGGCGGTTTGGTCGGCCGCATCGGCGCGGCTCATGCCCGCCACCTCGTATACCTCGGCGATCTGGCGGCCGACCCTGATCGAGGGATTCAGCGCCTTGCCTGGCTCCTGGTAGACCATCGACACCGTGTGGGCACGCAGCTCACGCAGGGCCGCGCCGCGCATGTGCACGGGGTCGCGCCCGGCGATGGAGATCGAGCCCGCGCTGACCCGGCCGTTACGCGGCAGGTACCTCGTGATCGTCAGGGCTACCGTGGTCTTGCCTGAGCCTGACTCGCCGACCAGGCCGTAGGCCTCGTTCCTGCCAATCTGGAATGAAACGTTCCTGAGCGCGAGGCGGTCTTGACCACGCACGGTGTAAGCGACGTCAAGCCCCTCTACCTGCAGCGCCGCCGGTACGCCTGCACTGGCGGAAACATCGGGCGGGCCGCTGCCCGTGGTCGGCGCCCCGCCCGGGTCCGCGGTCGCAGTCATCCCGCCAGCACCCTGTCTATCGAGTCGGCCACCAGGTTGATGCCGATGACCAGAGATGCGATGGCAAGCGCTGGGAACAGCGTCTCCCACCAGTAGCCCGCGCCGATCACGCCGTAGTTGGCGTTGATGTCGGAGCCCCAGTTCGGCGTCGACGGGTCCACGCCGAATCCGAGGAAGGCCAGTGTGGCGACGGTGAAAATGGCGTAGCCGAGCCGGACCGTGAACTCCACGAGGACCGTCGGCATCACGTTCGGCAAGATCTCGTTGAACATGACCCGCGCGCGGCCGTCACCAACCAGCCGGGCGGCGGGCAGGTAGTCGAGCTGGCTCTCGACCTGGACGGCCGAGCGCACGGTGCGAGAGATCAGCGGGGCGAAGATGAATCCGATGACCACGATCTCGGTGACGGCGGAGGCGCCCACCGCCACGATGAAGAGAAATGCCACGATGATCGCCGGCACGGCGAGCACGGCTTCGACCAGCCTGGACACAATCACGTCCAGCGCGCCGCCGATGTAGCCAAGAGCCAGGCCGAGGGCGGTGCCGACAACGGTTCCGAGGAGGGTGGCGAGCGGCGCGACGATGAGGATCGAGCGCGCTCCGACGATGACGCGGGATAGCACGTCACGCCCGAGCTGGTCGGTGCCGAACCAGTGCGCGGCCGAGGGCGGCTGGTTCGTGGCCAGCAGCTGCTGGGCGAGCGGGTTGTGCGGGGCGATCGCGTTGCCGAAGATCGCGCAGACAATCCAGAACAACAAGATGGCGGCGCCGATCAAGAAGCCCGGCCTGCGCGCCACCAACCGCCAAGCCGGTAGCTCGGCCCGGTTGGTGTCGCTGCCGACAACCCCGGTTGGTGTGGCGACGATGTCGGTCATGTCCCGCTGCCGATCAACGGCACATTCCCCGCCCGACGCAGGTACAGCAAGCGAGTCCGGGTCAGCTCCGAGCGCAGCCTTGGGTTCAGCCAAGTGCTCAGCAGGTCGGCGATGACGGTCGCGACCATGTAGACGATGCCGATCGTGAGCACGCCGGCTTCGAGCATCGGGAAGTCCTTGTTGGTGGCAGCCGTGTAGATCAGTCGGCCCACGCCGGGATAGTTGAACAAGGTCTCGACGACCACGAGGCCGCCGATGAGATAGCCGATCTGGGTTGCTATCACGGTGATCGTCGGCAGTAGCGAATTGCGGAGGATATGCCGTCGGATCACGGTGCCGCGCCGCAGCCCCTTCAGCGTGGCCGTCCGCGCGTAGTCGGACTCCAGCGCCTCAATGGTGCCGGCCCGCGCCATCCGGGCGATGTAGCCGAAGAACTCGAACACCAGCGGGATCACCGGCAGGATCAGGTAGTGCAACTGGGTGAGGAACGAGGCGCCCGGTGGTGCTGTCGCTGAGACCGGCAAGACCTTGAGTACCACGCCGAACACCACGATGACGACGATGCCGGATACAAACTCAGGCACCGTCGCCGCGGACAGGCCGGTCAGCGAGATCACGCGGTCGATGGGCGAGCCAACGTTGAGCGCGGCAATCACGCCGCCCGCGATGCCGAGCGGGACCATCACAACGAGGGCGAACGCGGCGAGCTTGGCCGAGTTGCCCAGGGCCGAGAACAGCATCGGCGCCACGGCCGTCCGGTACTGGTAAGAGATGCCCAGGTTCCCGTGCAGGGCGCCGGTGATCCACGTCCAGTACTGCGCGACCAGCGGGCGGTCGACGCCGAGCTGTCGGTCGAGGTCCGCTACAGCTATGGGGGAGGCGAACGGGCCGAGTATCGCCCGCCCGGGATCGCCTGGCAGCACCTGTCCTGCCAGGAAGATGATCATGCTGAGTATCCACAGCGTCACGACGGCCAGCCCAAGGCGCCTCAGCAGGTAGGTCGCCAACCGATCTCCCCGACTAGCGGTCGTGTCGCCATGAACGTCAACCTAATCATCTTCGCGACGCCGATGCACGATTCGGACGCAAGACCAAGCATTATTCCTAGAAAATCGATGGGGAAGCAAGCTTGAATTGTTGGTGGGGCATGAGACCAGGTAGCGATGGGTAACCGCGTGCGGTCTGAGAGGCCGACGGGGAAACCACGCGGTGGCGCCTGTTGAAGTCGGCGGTGAAAACGGCGTTGGGATGACTGGTTGACGTCGGCGGGAGTTAAGCGGCATGGACCGTCGGCACGATCGACTCGCCGGCCGCTGAGGCGGAGGGAGCGCCGGCCTGAAGGCATGCCTACATCAAATCACCGGGCTCTGACATTGGGGCCCGCCCGCCGACACGGAGTCCCTCAGGCGTGATCGAGCTAGCAGCGCTTAAGTTGTGGCTTCTTCCGCAAATACGACTGAGAAAGCCACAACTCAAGT
>JASHTT010000058.1 GCA_030040415.1 Streptosporangiaceae bacterium
TCGGAGATCGTGGAAGCGCTGATCGACGCCGCCGAGGCGGGCAAGCAGGTCGTCGTCGTCGTCGAGATCAAGGCGCGCGGCGACGAGCGGGCGAACATCGGCTGGGTGCGCAAGCTCGAGCAGGCGGGCTGCCACGTCGTGTACGGCATGCTCGGGCTGAAGACGCACTGCAAGATGGCGCTGGTGGTGCGCGAGGAACCGGACGGCTCGCTGCGCAGGTTCTGCCACATCGGGACCGGCAACTACCACCCGAAGACCGCCCGGCTGTATGAGGACTTTGGCCTGCTCACCGCCGACCGGACCGTCGGTGAGGACGTCTCTGACCTGTTCAACCACCTGACCGGGTACAGCCGCAGGACCGACTACCGGCGGTTGCTTGTCGCGCCTGCCCGGGTACGGACCGGGCTGATCGAACGGATCAACGGCCAGGCCGAGCTCGTGCGGGCCGGGAAGCCCGCGCTCATCCAGATGAAGTGCAACGCGCTCATCGACGAGGCGATGATCGACTCCCTGTACCGGGCGTCGATGATGGGCGTGCCGATCGACCTGTGGGTACGCGGGATCTGCGCGCTGCGACCGGGCGTTCCCGGCTTGTCCGAGACGATCAGGGTGCGCAGCGTGGTGGGCAGGTTCCTTGAGCACTCGCGGGTCTACGCGTTTGGCACGGGCGAGGCAGAGTCACCGGACGAGGTGTGGATCGGCAGCGCGGACCTCATGCACAGGAACCTGGACCGGCGGGTGGAATTGCTGGTCGGGGTGACGGATCGCGGACAGCGCAGCCAGTTGCGGCAGCTGATCGGCATGGCGATGGATCCGGGAACGGCTTCCTGGTGGCTAGACGCCGACGGCATCTGGACACGCCATCACCTAGACTCCTCCGGTGCCCCATTGCTCGACATCCAGGACCAGCTCATCACCTCAGGGCGCGGCCGCGGCGATGCCTGACCAGCCCGAGACTGGCCAGGTCAGGGCCGCTGGGGCGGTGTTGTGGCGGCTCACCGGGCCAGACTCGGCCGACCTGCAGGTCGGCATCATTCACCGGCCGAAGTACGACGACTGGAGCTTCCCGAAGGGCAAGCTCGAGCCCGGCGAGCACGTGCTGCGGGCTGCGGTGCGCGAGGTTGCCGAGGAGACCGGGCTGACAGTCGCGCTCGGCCGCAGGCTGCCGCACGTCAGTTACGCCTACCGTGGCATCAGCAAGCGCGTCGATTACTGGGCCGCCAGGGTCGACGGCGCGGCGCTGCCGTTCGCGCCCGGCGACGAGGTCGATCGGTTCGAGTGGCTGACCGCCGAGCAAGCGGGCGCCCGGCTGAGCTACCCGCACGATGTGGAGTTGCTGGCCGAATTCAGCGCCGGACCGCTCGAAACTGTCCCGTTCATACTGCTTCGTCATGCCTCGGCCGGCCGCAAGTCGGACTGGCCGGCCGACGACATTGCCAGGCCGCTGGACGCACAGGGGACGGCGGAGGCCGAAGACCTGGCGGGCCTGCTGCACTGCTTCGGGGTCGCTGGCGCGGTCAGCTCGCCGGCGGAACGCTGCCTGGCCACGGTCCGGCCTTATGCGAGCGCCGTCGGTGCTGACATAGCCGCCGAGGACGCGTTCCTCCCGGCGGGGGAGAGCGAGTTTGCGGCAGCAGACGCTGCCGCAGCGATGGCGCGGCTCGCCGCCGCGGGGGAGCCCGTGATCGTCTGCGCGCACCGGGAGAACCTGCCGGTGCTTGTCGAGGCCGCCTGCGATCAGCTCCAGGCGGTGCCACCGGGTGGTCCGCGGCTGCACAAGGCCGAATTCCTGGTGCTGCACGCTTCGGCCGGGAAGCTGGCCGCGGCGGAACGGCATCAGGCCAGGGCCTTAGGGCTGGCGCTGCACAGGCCGCGGTGAGCCGACGCGGCTCGCGTCCCCGTCAGTCCCGGCCGGTGTGGCCCGCTGCTGCCCGCCGCTAACCGGGCTGCCAGTCGAGGGTGGGCGGCAATGCCCCTTCCAGGATGAGCAGCCAGCGCTTGACCTCCGGCCCGGCACCTCCGCTGTAGCCGCCGAGGCCATTGCTTGCCAGCACGCGATGGCACGGCACGATCACCGGGATGGGGTTGCTGCCCATGATCTGACCTACGGACCGCGCAGGGACGCTTGCGCCGTTGCTGGACAACCCGGCGCGCGCTGCGAGCGCACCGTAGCTGATCGTCTGCCCGTACCCGACGGAGCCGAACAGCACCTGCAGCACGTGACGTCTGGTGTCCGGCATCGCCGGCCAGTCGAGCGGTAGCTCGAAGGTGGTCCGGCGCCCGGCGAAGTACTCGGCAAGCTGCTGTCGCGCAATCTCGGCCAGCTCCCCGTGGCTGCCCTGACCCTGGGTAGCCTGGCCAATCGTCGCGTTGCCTCGCCTCGCAGGCGGTCGGCCGAACCGCACGCTGGCAACGCCCGCCGCGCTGCAGCCCACCGACACACAGCCGACCGGAGTGCTCAAGCACGCCCACGACAGTCCCATGCCTGCATTCTCGCGGTCCCGTCTGACAGACGGCCAGGCGCCGGAGACTGTCGGAGGCCGGCGGTACAACTGCCAGTGTCAGGTCGCCAGCAACCCTGAAAGGACACGGGGATGGCAGAGAACATCGCCGACAAGGTCGAGGCCGAGGTCGCCGAGCTATCGCGGACGCTGACCGAGCCGGGCGAGCATGAGTGCCTGCGCTGCTTCTTGCTCAGGATGGTCAACGAGTTCGGCTGCGATGGCAGGCACCGGTGGACAATCCGGTGGCGTGATCAGCGCGCACCGCAGGCAACGAGGCTGTTGCGGAAGCTGACCCAGCTCGGCGGGTGCTGCGACTGCGAGGTACTGCTGAACGTCTTTCCCGACTACCCGGAGACCGGCACGCTGCTGCCGTGTGCCGGGCAGCCGTTGGCTGGTTCTGCGGTGCCGTGCAGCCTGAAGCAGATGCGCCGCACCGCATGAAGGGCCTACTCGTCGCCCTTCTCCTGGACTCTGAGCAGTGCCCTGGCGATCGGCAGCGCTGTCAGCTCCACCTGCCAGCGCCTGGCCCCGTAACTCGTCAGGTCTGCGGCTACCGTCTCGGCTGCCAGCTCGGCCGGCGGCTGCCAGGAGAGCCTGCGTACCGAGTCGGGGGGCAGCAGGTTCTCCGCTGGCAGATGATGCTCGTCGGCTAGCGCCGCCACCGCCCCGCGGACGGCGGTCAGCCGCTTCGCGGCCTCCGGGTCCCGCTCCGGCCAGCGATGTGCGGGCGGCGGCCCGTCGCCCTGCGGTGCGGAAGCGGCGGGCAGCTCTCCGTCTGGCAGGGCTCGAGCCTTGCTCACCGAGCGCGCCCAGTCGGCCAGGTTCCTGCGCGCGCCGCGGCCGGTGAACCCGGCGATCGTGCTCAGCTCGTCCAGGCTGGCAGGCATCGCCCTTGCGGCCGCCACGATGGCGGCATCCGGCAGCACCTTCGTCGGCGACAGGTCGCGCCGACGGGCAATCTTGTCGCGTTCGAGCCAGAGTTCGCGCACGACGGCGAGACCGCGCCGGTTGTGCACCCGGTGGATGCCTGAGGTACGGCGCCAGGGATCGGGCCGCGGCGGTGGCGGCTCGGCGGCCAGCACGGCCGCGAACTCCTGCTCCGCCCACGCCATCTTGCCGTGCTCGATGAGCCTTGCGGCGAGCACGTCGCGGAGTTCGACCAGCACCTCGACGTCCAGTGCCGCGTACCGCAGCCAGTCTTCCGGCAGCGGTCTCTTCGACCAGTCCGCCGCGGAGTGAGACTTCTCCAGGCCGAGGCCTAGCTCCGACTCGACGAGCGCGGCCAGGCCCACTCGCGGGCAGCCGAGCAGCCGCCCGGCCACCTCGGTGTCGAAGAGGCGGGGCGGCCGGTAGCCAAGCTCTGCCAGGCACGGCAGGTCCTGCGACGCCGCGTGCAGCACGGCCTCGGTGTCGGCGAGCGCGGCGTCCAGCCCGGACAGATCGGGACAGGCGACCGGATCGATCAGCACCGTGCCAGAACCGACTCGGCGCAGTTGCACGAGGAACGCTCGGTGGCCATACCGGAACCCTGACGCCCGCTCCGCGTCAACGGCCACCGGGCCTGTGCCGCGGGCGAGGGCCTCGACGGCGGCCTTGAGCGCGCCGGGGTTCGCGATCAGCGGGGGCAGGCCGTCGCGCGGTTCCAGCAGCGGCTCGACCTCGCGCTCCGCTGACACGCCATCCGGCTCCGTCATGACCCGGGTCTGCGGCGCTGCGGTCGCAACTCGGCGACGCCGGGTGCAACCGGCGGCAGGCCAGCCGCCGCGCACACCACGTCACACCACGCGGCGACATGCAGGTCAAGCTCGGGGCCGGTGCGGTCGGGTTCGGGCGACCACGAGGCCCGCAACTCAAAGCCCGTCGCGTCCGGCTCGTGCTCCTTGCCGCCGAACCCCTGGGTGATCACGCTCGTCACGGTTCCGCTGATCTTCCTGTACGCGGCGCCGGAGGCGTCCAGCGCCTCGGTGAGCCAGCTCCAGCCGACCGCGTTGATCAGCGGGTCCACGGCCATTTCCGGATCTAGCTCAGCTCGAACATAGCTGATGACCCGATACGTTCCGTCCCAGCCCGGCTGGCCAGCCGGGTCGAAGAGCAATACGAACTTGCCCCAGCCGATCTCAGCGTCCGCTGCGTCGGCGCCGCCGGTCACGGTGACCGCTATCGCCCAGGCATGCGGAGCCAGCCGCCGTGGCGCAGGTTCGCGCTCAAACGCCAGCTCGGGACGCTGGCGAGCCAGCTCGGCGATTCCGTTCTCCAGGCAGTCGACCGCACGCTGGAAGTCTGCGGCTGCCGGCTGGTCGAGTTCCGGATCGCCGGCCGGCCGCAGGTTGCGCGCGTGCGGCGTCGAGCGGGATGAAGTCATGCGACGCGGTCGCCGACCCGCGCCGACGTAGCAGCGCCGACCGCGGGCACCGGGCAACCGATCATCGAATTGGCGATCAGCAGTGCGGCGCCGCAGCTCAGGCAGTACCACTCCGGGCAGTACCGGTCGGCAGTGTCCGGGCACCAGCCAGCCGCGTCGTGATGCTGCGCAAAGAAGCGATTCCGGCCGCAGTCGGGGCAATGCTGATCGGAAGCGTACTGATAACTGCCATGCGGACCAGGACGGGCCGAAACAGGGTAGAACACCTCAGCAGCCTGCCGGATGGTCTCTGGCACCTGAAGCCCCCTTGCCGTTGCCCTAGTAACGATGCTGGCACGCCGGCGACCGTGAGGGATGGACCGGCTGCGGCGTGTCACGCCGTTTTGTCCGAGGTCACGGGCGCCGGGGCACGCCCCGGTGGCCGGCCGGCGCTGTGCGATCATCCTGGTGTGACCCCGCAAGCCGACGTGTCCCCGTTCCTGCTCGCTTGCCGGCGCAAGCCGGTGCCGTATACGCCGGTCTGGTATATGCGCCAGGCAGGCCGGGCCCTACCGGAGTACCGGGCGCTCCGGACCAAGAAATCGATGCTCGATGCGTGCTCGACGCCGGACCTGGTCACCGAGATCACCATGCAGCCGGTACGGCGATATGGCGTGGACGCGGCCGTCTTGTTCAGCGACATCGTGGTACCACTGCGCGCAATCGGCGTGGGCATCGACATCAAGCCGGGCGTCGGGCCGGTGGTCGACCGGCCGATCAGGTCGGCCGCTGACCTGCCGAGGCTCCGGCCCTTGGAGGCCGGCGACGTACCGTACGTACCGCAGGCCGTCGGCAATCTCGTCAAGGAACTGGCGGGCAAGCCGCTGATCGGCTTCGCCGGCGGCCCGTTCACGCTGGCCAGCTACCTGGTGGACGGTGGGCCGTCGAAGAACTACGAGCTGACCAAGTCGCTGATGTACGCCGAGCCGGCGGTCTGGGCTGACCTGATGGACAGGCTCGCCGAGATCACGATCGCGTTCCTGCGCATCCAGGTGCAGGCCGGGGCGAGCGCCGTTCAGCTGTTCGACTCCTGGGCCGGCTCGCTCAGCCTCGACGACTACCGCGCCAACGTGTTGCCCTACAGCCGGAAGGTGTTCGCTGCGCTGGCCGACGCCGGAGTGCCGCGGATTCACTTCGGCGTCGGCACGGGGGAACTGCTCGGCGCCATGAGCGAGGCGGGGGCGGACGTGGTCGGCGTCGATTGGCGAGTCCCGCTAGATGAGGCGGTCCGTCGCGTCGAGCCCGGTAAGGCCCTGCAGGGGAACCTTGACCCGGCGATCCTGCTCGCACCGTGGCACGTCGTCGAACAGCGAGCGTTGCAGGTACTCGAGCGCGGCCGGACGGCGGAGGGGCACGTGTTCAACCTCGGCCACGGGGTGCTCCCGCAAACCGACCCCGACGTGCTCGCGAGGCTGACCGAGCTGGTGCACGTCGCGTCGCAGCGCTAACCAGTCGCAGCCCTAACCAAAGGACAGCGATATTACCTTCCAGGAGTGCGGGCCGGTGATCTCGATCTCGACCGTCGCTTCCTCGGTGTCGCAGTTCCAGTCGCGCAACGGGGTTCCGCCAAAGTAGTCCGGGACGGCTGGCTCGCAGTCCAGGTCAACGGCTGGCATGCTGTTTGTTGGCAGAAGTCCGAGCGGCTTAGCCCATTTCAGGACGCTGTTGTCCAGGGCTGTACCTGTCTGGCTCTCATCGTTGCCGGCGGTGGAGTACGGGCCACCGCCGTTGTAGATGGCGTACTTTCCGAGCTTGGCGACGATGTCCGAAGACGATGGGATTGACGTTGATGACGGTGACGCGGCCGGGCTGGCTGTGGCGGGCTGCGAGGTTGGCTGGCCCGTGGTGGCGGGAGCTGAGGTTGTCCGGTTCGCGGCAGGCGGTGCTGCGGCAGGCGACGACGAGCCGCCGCATGCCGCCAGCCACACAGCGGCTGACATCGCCGCAGCGCAGGATGCGAGGAACTTCCTCATTGGCGTCTCCAGTTGTGCCGTTTGGGCACATCCGTGCCCCCCGTACCGACCACGTGCCAGCGCACTTGCTCGGCCGATTGTGGTGACCGGGACGGGCCGGTTGCTAGCGGCGGACAGTTGCACTGAGTTGCTGACCGGGCAAGCGGGGCCCGGCCTTGCGCCGAGGAGAGCGGTTGCTTAGCCGTGACGACCTGGATCTGCCGGACGAGCTGTACGGGTTCGGCGGCTGGCTGCTGTGGCTTGTCGCCACGCGCGCGACCGCCCTGGTAGACCGCGTCTTCGCGACGGGGACGGCGCGCCCGTCGCGCAGCTACGGGATGGTGGAATCCCACCACGTACCTACTCCGGCACTGATCGCGTGGCTGCTCGTGGCCGCGGAGTTCGGTGTCACTCCAGACGACCT
>JASHTT010000670.1 GCA_030040415.1 Streptosporangiaceae bacterium
AGATCGCCGGGCCGGATGTAGTCGAGCAGCTCGACCGCGTTCGCCGCCAGTATGCGGGCATAGCGGCTAGCGTCGGCGGCCGTCAGCACGCCGTCAGACGCATCTCCGTGTACCTGGTTATGCAGCCGCTTAGTGATCACAAAGAACTCGGCGTCGCCGGTGATGACCATCCAGCGGCTCGTGATGCCGAGGTCACCCACGTAGCCGAGGAGAGTTTGGAGCATCTCGGCCACCCCGCCGCCGACGGCGGTCGAGCTCACGTTCCACAAGGTCCGCCCGTCAAGGGCGGTCCGGAACCGGTCGGCGGCCTGGACCAGGCGGGCCTGCCGTTCCTCGCCGATGACGTCCCCGAGCCTTGCGACCGGTCGTCGCGCGACCTGGACCGGCTTGGCCAGGCTCAACCGGGGCTCGCTTCCCCGGCGCCATGCCGCCCCGGGCAGACGTCGCACAAGCCCTTGCCGCCGTGAGTGGCCATGGCCGCTCCCCCGCTAGCGCTCGTTCCGTGACCCGATGCCGCCTGCATGAGCAGCATGGCCGGTAGCGAACCCCAGCCCATCACCCGCCCGGAGTGATTTGTGCCCGCTCAGCGGCTTGGTGCCGGCAGGCCGAGGTACTCGGCGAGCCACGGGCCGGTCACGCTGGCCGGGTCGAGCGCGACGTCGCCGGGCGTTCCGGTCGCGAGAATCCGGCCACCTTCAGGGCCGCCACCTGGGCCCATGTCGATCAGGTGGTCGGCCGCAGCAAGCAGGTCGAGATCGTGGTCGATGACGATGATCGTCGCTCCGGCGGCGAGCAGCCGGTCGAACACGCTGACCAGAGTTGCCACATCGAGGGGGTGCAGGCCCGTGGTCGGCTCGTCCAAGACGTAAAGGGCGCCGCGCTGGCTGCTGCGCAGCCTGGAGGCGATCTTCAGGCGCTGCGACTCCCCGCCCGACAGCGATGGCGTTGGCTCGCCGAGCTTCAGGTAGCCAAGGCCGACCTCGTTGACCGGTCGCAAGGCCGCTGCGATGGGCGCGCTGCCGGCGAACCGCTCGACCGCGTCATGCACGCTGAGGCCAAGTACATCGGCGATGGTCAGGCCTTCGACCCGGACCGCGAGCACCGCTTCGTTGAAGCGCGCGCCGTGGCAGGTCGGGCACTCGACTGCGATGTCGGGCAGATACTGAACGTCGAGGTCGATGTGTCCGAGGCCGAGGCACGTCGGGCACTGGCCGTCGCGTGTGTTGAAGGAGAAGTGGCCGGGCTTCCAGCGCCGGCGCCGGGCGTACTGCGACGTCGCGAACAGGCCGCGAATGTGGTCGAAGGCACCGCAGTAGGTCGCCGGGGTTGATCGCGCGTTCTGCCCGATCGGCGAGGCGTCGATCTGGACGACCTGACGGATGCCCTGCAGGTCCAGCCTGCGGACATGGCGCGGCCCTGCGGAGCCGCCAAGCCGCGCCCGCGCCGCGGGCACGAGACTGTCCAGTACCAGGGCGGTCTTGCCCGCTCCGGACGGCCCGGCGACGACGGTGAGGCGGTTCACCGGGAGGCTGGCGGTCAGGTCATGCACGTTATAGAGGTCGGCGATTTCGATGACGATCTGCGGGTCGTTCCCGGCGGCCGCGGCTCCGGCACGCGTAACGCTGGGCGCGCCGGCCAGGAACGGGCCGATGATCGAGCGTGGGTCGGCTTCCAGCTGTCCGGGTGTGCCTGCGGCGATTATCTGGCCGCCCTGTGCGCCCGCGCCCGGGCCGAGTTCGATGACCCAGTCCGATGACCTGATGAGCTCCCTCTCGTGCTCGACCACGATGACCGAATTGCCGTTCCCGGCCAATTCCGAGATGGCCTTGCGCAGGCCGACCACGTTGCTCGGATGCAGCCCGACCGACGGCTCGTCCAGCACGTAGAGCATGCCGGTGGTGCTGGCCCGCACGGTCGAGGTCAGCTCGATCCGCTGCCGCTCGCCGGTCGACAGCGACGCGCCGGAACGATCGAGGGAGAGGTAGCTCAGCCCGAGATCGAGCAGCGGCGTGAGCGTCCCCGTCAGCTCGCCGAGCAGGCCGGTGGTCACCCGGTCCAGCTCGGCGGGCAGCGTGCCCGGCAGGCCGGCCGCGAATTCCGCCAGCTCTGCGAGGCTGAGCGTGCTGATCTCGGCGATGTTTCGGCCGCGGAGCTGCGAGGTCAGCGCCTCCGGTCGCAGCCGGGTGCCGTGGCATACCGAGCAGGTGCGGGTGATGATGAAACGCTGCACCAGCCGGCGAGTGCGCTCGTTGTCGCTGCGGAGCGAGCGCTCGACGGCAGCGACAGCGTTGTCGTAGGTCACCGACAGTTGCACCGTGCGCTCGGGCCGGCCCGAGTGCAGGGTTACCTGCTGCTGCACCGCCGGGCCGTGCAGCACGATGTCCCGCTCCGCATCGGTGAGTGACCGGTATGGCACGTCGAGCCGCACCCCCAGCTCGCCGGCCGCGTACATGGACAGGCGCCGCCCGCCGGAATTCCACGGCAGCACCGCCCCTTCCTCGATCGACTTATCCGGGTCGGGCACGAGCGTGGCCTCGTCGACCTCGGACCGGACGC
>JASHTT010000671.1 GCA_030040415.1 Streptosporangiaceae bacterium
AGCTGGCTGCGCAGGCGGAGCCGGCCGTCGACTGATCCGCTGCGGCGGGGATAACGGACGACGGCATGCGGGCTCCGGGGTAAGGAACGACAGCATGAGGAGAGCTGCGGTCCTGGCGGTTACCGCGGTGGTGGCAGCCGTCGCGCTCCTGTTGGCCGGCTGCACGAGCGGCGGCACGACCTCAGGCAGCTTGTCGGTGTCCGGCCAGCACGGCCTGCACTGGCGCCCGTGCCCGCAGGACGGGGCGGGCATGCCGGCGGCAAGCCGGATGGTCTGCGCGATGCTGGCTGTGCCGCTCAATTACGCGGACCCGGGCGGCCGGAAGATCTCGCTGGCACTGTCCGACGTGCCGGCCACCGCCCCGGCCGATCAGCAGCAGGGCGTGCTGCTTGTTAACCCTGGCGGCCCCGGGGCCCCCGGCCTGTCGCTCGCCGCCGAGATCGCGAGCCTGCTGCCATCGGCTGTGGCAGCGGAGTACGACATCGTCGGCTTCGACACCCGGGGCGTCGGAGCGTCGGTGCCCTCGCTGCACTGCGACCCGTCGTTCTTCGCCAAGCCCAGGCCCGACTATGTACCGTCCAGTCCAGCCGCCGAGCAGGTGCTCGTCGACCGGGCGAAGACGTACGCGGCTGACTGCGAGAAGCGGTACGGCTGGCTGCTTCCGTATATGAACAGCGAGGACCTGGCCAGGGACATGGACCAGATCCGGGTGGCGCTGGGTCAGCAGAAGATCAATTACTACGGCATCTCCTACGGCACCTACCTGGGCCAGGTGTACGCGACGCTGTTTCCGCACCGGGTTCGCAAGATGGTGCTGGACAGCATCGTCGACCCGGACGGCGCCTGGTACGCCGACAACATCAGCCAGGACTACGCCTTCCAGGGCCGGATGAACGCGTTCTTCAGCTGGATAGCGCGCTACGACTCCGTCTACCACCTCGGTGCGACGCAGGCGCAGGTCACCGCCACGTTCGACACGACCATGAACAACCTGGAAGCGCACCCGATCGCGGGCCCGTCGGGACCGCTGATCGGCCCGGACGAGCTGAGCGACACCTTCCTGATCGGCGGTTACAGCAACTCGTACTGGCCGCCGCTAGCTTCGGCACTGGCCAGCTACCTGCACCACGGCTCCGCGTCGGAGCTCATCACGCTGTACCGGGAGGTCGGCCAGCAGAGCGAGAACGAGTTCGCCGTGTACACGGCGGTCGAATGCAGCGACGTGAACTGGCCGCGCAGCTGGGCGTACTGGAACTCCGACACTGCCGCGGTGTACAAAGGCGCACCCTACGAGGCCTGGGGTAACGCCTGGTTCAACGCGGCCTGCGCGTTCTGGCCGGTCAAGGGCCCGGCAAAGCCGCTGCGCATCGACGGTGCCGGGCTCCCGCCGATCCTGCTCGTGCAAGGCACGCTGGACGCGGCGACACCGTACGCCGGGGCGCTGGTGGCGCGACGCCTGCTGCCAAGCGCGAAATTTGTCGTGGTGCAGGGCAGCGGCAACCACGGGCAGTCGGTCCAGTACCCGCCGAATACCTGCGTCGACGGCTACGTGGACAGCTACCTCGGCAATGGGACGCTGCCCACCAAGCCGGGCTTGATCAACGCCACGTGTCCGACACTGCCGCCGCCGACACCCTAGGGTGTGCCTGGCGGGTTGCCAAGCCGTTACGCTGGAAGCGTGCTGCGCACCAGGGCATGGCGTTCGGCGTCGCTTCGCCTGCTCACCGACCACGATCGCGACGAGGCGCTCGCGGTATGCGAGCGCGACCCCGTGGCGAACGTGTTCGTCAGCTCGCGGATCCGGGCCGCCGGGCTGGACCCGACGAGGCTCGGCGGCCAGGTCTGGGGGTATCCGGACGGCGGAGACCTGACCGCGCTGTGCTACTCGGGAGCGAACCTGGTACCGGTCGCCGCGGGCTCGGACGCCATAGCGGCGTTCGCTGCTCGCGCGCGGATGCAGGGCAGACGCTGTTCCTCGATCGTGGGACCAGCCGGGCCGGTGGGGCAGCTGTGGTCGCTGCTGTCACCCGCCTGGGGCGGGGCGCGCGACATCCGGCGGGTGCAGCCGGTGCTGGCCATCTCGCACGAGGCCGACGTAGAGCCAGACCCGTACGTCAGGAGCGTGCAGCGCAGCGAGCTTGACGTCGTGTTGCCGTCCTGCATCGCGATGTTCACCGAGGAGGTCGGAGTATCGCCGATCGGCGCTGACGGCGGCATGGCCTATCGGGCCAGGGTGGCCGAGCTGATCGGCGCAGGGCGGTCGTTCGCCCGCATCGATGACGGGCACGTGCTGTTCAAGGCGGAGATCGGTGCGGTGTCACCGCACGCCTGCCAGGTTCAGGGCGTCTGGGTGCCGCCCGAGGCGCGGGGCAGGGGCCTCGCGACACGGGGCATGGCGGCCGTGGTCAGGGAGGCGCTGAAGATTGCTCCCGTAGTGAGCCTGTATGTGAACGACTACAACTTGCCAGCCCGCGCCGCTTACCGCCGGGCCGGCTTCAGCCAAGTCGGCACGTTCATGTCGGTGCTGTTCTGAAGCTGGTTGCCCGCGCCAAAAAGCTGATGACGTTGCGAGTTCCCGGTGCTAAGGTACTGAGCCCTTGTGCCGACCCCGTAACGTTACCGAGGTGATGATCCATGCCGTCGGGCAGCTCGGCGAGCGCCGAAGCACCCACTGACGACCATCAATTGGCAAGCCCAGGCTCGGCGGCCGCGGTCCTTGCGGCCGAGCGCGAGCACCTGCGCACGTCGCGCGACTACCTGGCGAAGATGCGCGCCGACGTCCTTTCGCTGCGCGCGCTTGGCGGGGATCCTGTCTCCGAGGAGTACCTGAAGGCCGACCTGTACAGGCGGGCGGAGGCACTCAAGGACCTGCCCGACACGCCACTGTTCTTCGGGCGGCTCGACTATCTGCCCGGGGCGCTGGGCGGTAACCAGGAAACGCCGGCCGACGAGCCTGCACCAGATCGGGCGGAGCGCTTTCACATCGGCCGCAGGCACGTGCACGACCCGCACGGCACGCCCGTCGTGATCGACTGGCGGGCTCCCGTATCGCGGCCGTTCTACCGGGCGAGCCAGGCCGACCCGATGGGCCTGTCCCGGCGGCGCCGGTTCGGCTTCTCGGGCGGCGAGCTGACCGCGTTCGAAGACGAGCAGTTCGGCATCCCGTCGGCCGGCCCCGCGGGCACCAGCAAGATCCTCATCGACGAGATCGAGCGACCACGGTCGGGGCCGATGCGGGACATCGTGGCGACCATCCAGCCCGATCAGGACGACATCGTCCGCGGCGATGTGGACCAGACCGTCTGTGTGCAGGGCGCGCCAGGCACTGGGAAGACGGCGGTCGGCCTGCACCGCGTCGCCTACCTGCTGTACGCGCACGCTCAGCGGCTAGGCCGCGGCGGCGTGCTCGTACTCGGTCCGAACAAGGCGTTCCTCGCCTACATCGAGAACGTGCTGCCGGCGCTTGGCGAGCTCGACGTGACCCAGCTGGCAGTGAGCGACCTGGTGGCCACGGTGCCGGTGCGCGGCGTAGACGACGAGCTGGCGGCGCGGGTGAAGGGCGACGCGCGGATGGCCGGCGTGCTGCGCGCGGCGCTGTGGGAGCAGCTCGCCGAGCCGGCCGACGGCATCGTGCTGACCAGGGGATCGTGGCGGTGGCGGGTGTCAGCGCAGGAGATCGCCGGCCTCGCGGCGGAACTGCGCGAGCGGGGCGTCAGGTACGGGACGGGCCGGGACATGTTGTCGCACCGGATCGCACACGTGATCCTCACCAGGATGGAGGCCGCGGGGGAGACGTGCGACGACCGGACGCACGAGGCGGTGCGCAGGACCAAGCAGGTGCGGGCGGCGGTCGACCAGGTGTGGCCCAAGACCGACCCAGTGCGCCTGGTGTTCAGGCTGCTGTCCGACCCCGAGCTGCTCGCCCGCGCGGCGGCCGGCCTGCTTGCCGAGCCCGAGCAAGCGGCGATCAGCTGGCTCAGTCCGCCGCGGGGCCCTGCGTCCGCGCGCTGGACCGCGGCGGACGCGGTGCTCGTCGACGAGGCTGCGGACCTGATCGAGCGGACGCCGAGCCTGGCGCACATCGTCGTGGACGAGGCGCAGGACCTCTCACCGATGCAGTGCAGGGCCATCGGCAGGCGATGTGCCACGGGCTCGGCGACAGTGCTGGGCGACCTTGCACAGGGAACGACGCCATGGGCGACGAGCAGCTGGCCCGAACTGCTCGGCCATCTCGGCAAGCCGGAAGCGCAGTTGCGGGAGCTCGAGACCGGTTACCGGGTGCCGAGGCAGATTCTCGACTACGCCAGCAGGCTGCTCGAGCACATCGCGCCCGGCCTCAGTCCCGCCGCCTCGCTGCGCTCGGACCCCGGCGCGCTTGTGGTCAGCCGGCTCGAGCGGCGTGACCTCGCTGCGGCGCTGGCCGT
>JASHTT010000672.1 GCA_030040415.1 Streptosporangiaceae bacterium
CCGGTGAGGTGGTCGTTCACGATGCCGCAGGCCTGCATCGTGGCGTACGCGGTGACAGGGCCGGTGAACCTGAAGCCATGGCGGCGCAACTCCTTCGAGAGCGCTGCCGACGCGGTGGTCTGAGCGGGCACGTCAGCCATCGTGACCGGGCCCTTGCCGCCTTCGGTCGCGTATCGCCAGGCCAGTGCCGCGAGCCCGGCGGGCAACTCGAGCGCCGCCCGCGCATTGGCCACAGCCGCCTCGATCTTCGCCCTGTTCCGCACGATGCCGGGATCGGCCAGCAGCCGCTCGATGTCGGCCGGGCCGAAGGCGGCAACCGTGGCGATGTCGAAGCCGCGGAACGCGGCCCGGAAGTTCTCCCGCTTGCGCAGGATGATCAGCCAGGACAGCCCGGACTGGAACGCCTCGAGGCAGAGCCGCTCGAACAATCCGGCGTCGTCGCGCACCGGCCTGCCCCACTCGTCGTCGTGATAGCCGATGTACTCCGGCGCGCTCACTGCCCACGGGCAGCGCAGCAGCCCGTCTGGGCCCACGGCCGGCTTGCCGTCGGTCATCGCTCGCCCGCGGCGGTGCCGCCAGCGTGCGCAGCGCTGCCAGGCGACGGCTCTGGCTCCGGCGGCGATCCGGGCTCCGGCAGCGATCCTGGGGTCAGCTCATCCTGCGATGATCCGGGTGCCCGCTCGGGCTGGAGCTCGGCAAGCCGGCGGCGCAGCCAGGCGATCTCCTCGTCACGCTCGGCGATGTCCCGTGCCGCTATCCGGAGGGCCTGCTCGGTTGCAGCGGGCTGGTAGCCGAGCAGCGCCGGGGGCGGCCGGTAGTCGGCCACGTCCGCGGCTGTCAGCAAGTCGTCCTGCGACGGCAGATCCGCGCGGTTGCGCGCCAGTTCGCCGCCACGGCCGCTGGCCACGATGATGACGCCGCCGATGATGGCGACTGCGGCGACGAGTATGGCTATCGACACATTGGCAATCGTGCCACGCCCGACCCGATGGTTGCACAAAGTGAAGCGCAGGCCAGGCCGGTCATGTCATGTCGGCCTCGGTCAGCCGGCTGGCAGACAGGCTGTGCGCTTCCCTGATGATGCGCACGACGTCCGCCGGGTCGTCGGCCATCGTGATCAGGCCGGGATCGGCTTCGGAGATCTTCCCCTCGGCCAGCATGGTGTCGTTGATCCAGGCGAGCAGGCCCTTCCAGTACTGGGTCCCGACCAGCACAATCGGGAATCTGGTGATCTTGCCGGTCTGCACCAGCGTCACAGCCTCGAACAGCTCGTCCAGCGTGCCAAAGCCGCCCGGCAGCACCACGAACGCCTGCGAGTACTTGACGAAGACAGTCTTGCGGACGAAGAAGTACCTGAACTCCAGCCCGATCTCGACGTACTCGTTCAGCCCCTGCTCCAGCGGAAGCTCGATGCCGAGGCCGACGGAGACGCCGCCGACGCTCGCTGCTCCCTTGTTGGCCGCCTCCATGACACCGGGACCGCCGCCCGTGATCACGGCGTAGCCCGCCCTGGCGAGCCCCGCCCCGATCTGCTCGGCGCAGGCGTACTCCGCGCCGCCAGCCAGCGACCTCGCCGAGCCAAACACCGACACTGCCTGGCCAAGCTCGGCCAGCAGGCCGAAACCTTCCACGAACTCAGCCTGTATCCGCAGCACTCGCCACGGATCGGTGTGCACCCAGTCGGTCGGCCCGCGCCAGTCGAGCAGCCGCTGGTCAGTGGTCGTTTTCGGGATGTGCTTGCCACGCAGCGTCGCAGGACCCTGGCGCCGCAGCCCGCGCCGCGGCTCGGAGAGGCTCATGACCCAAACGTAGCTGTCGGCCCGACCAGTTGAGCCACCCTGCCCTGCAGCAGCCGCGCCGGTCGCGGCGGCACGGCTCCGCTCCGGCCGCCGGTCCGCGAACTGCAGTCGGCCCGGTGCACCACGTTCCCCGCTTTACTCGCTGACGCCGTGATCGCGGAGTATGTCGTTGAGCGCTGTCTTGTCATGTGTGCCGCCCGCAGCGAGCCGCCTGAGCACCAGCACGCACGCCATGCCGAACTCCCCGCCGGCGAACTTGCGTGGCCGGATGCCGCCGACGCACACCGACCAGGCGGGCACCTCGCCGGGGGGCAGTTCCTCGCCCGTCTCGACGTCGATCACGTGGGTGCTGTCGGTGAGGATCGTGCCGGCCCCGAGTACCGCACCGGTGCGCACCCTCGCCCCGTTGACGACCATGCACCGGGAGCCGACGAACGCCTCGTCTTCAACCACCACCGGTACCGCGTTGGGCGGCTCGAGCACGCCGCCGATGCCGACACCGCCAGCCAGGTGCACGTTCTTGCCAATCTGGGCACACGACCCGACGGTCGCCCACGTGTCGACCATCGTGCCCGAGTCCACGTACGCGCCGATGTTCACGAACGACGGCATCAGCACCGCGCCGGGCGCGACGAACGCTCCCCAGCGCACGATGCTGCCGGCCACCACGCGCACGCCGTCCAGCCGCGTCGTCAGCGGCACCCGGTCGTCATACCGGAAGTCGCCGACCTGCGAAGCCACCATGGGCCGGACCCTGAACGCCAGCAGGATCGCGCGTTTGGCTCGCTCGTCCACGACGATCTGGTCGGTGACCGGATCGGGCCACGCCACCCGAGCCTGCCCAGTGTCGATGGCATCGACGGCCGCGATGACGAGTTCGCTCGCCGTCTTGTCGGCCGGGGTGAGGTCGGCCCGCCGTTCCCACAGTTCATCGATCTGCGCAGGCAACGGGGACGGCACTGAGCCTGTCACCGGGCCGCCGGCTTCGCTCATGTCGTCGCAGCCTAGCCGAGCGACATCCGGCCGACCGCGCAGGCACGGCTTGCACGCAGGCACGGCTTGCACGCAGGGACAGCTTGCACGCAGGGACAGCTTGCACGCAGGGACAGGTTCGCGCGCTGGGACAGGTTCGGGCGCTGGGACAGGTTCGCGCGCTGACACGGCTCACGCGCATTCACCCCGCCGGGCGGGGTAGCTTCGTGGGCGTGCTGGGCGAGCGCCTGTCGGTCAGAGCCAGCAGGCGCGCTCGACGCGCCGCGGTGGCTGTCGTCGTGCTGCTTGGCCTCTTCCTCGGCTACCTTGCGATCACGCGGCATGTCGTGCCCGCCCGCCGGGCTACCACGTGCGTGGCCGACGCGCGCGACGGGTCGGGCTGGCAACTCCAGGTCAGCCAGGCAGCGATCGCTGCCACGATCGCCGGCGTGGCCAGTCGGCGGGCCATGCCCACCAGGGCACTGACAATCGCGTACGCGGCCGCGCTGCAGGAGTCGGGCCTGGCCAACCTGGACTACGGCACCGAGGACTCGCTCGGCGTATTTCAGCAACGACCCTCGCAGGGCTGGGGCACGCCGCGGCAGGTCGAGGACCCCGTCTACGCCTCGAACCGGTTCTTCGCCGCGCTCGCCGCCGTGCCCGGTTACCAGCACATGCGCGTCTACCAGGCCGCCCAGGCCGTCCAGCACAGCGCCGACGGCCTGGCTTACGCGCAGTGGGCATCCGCGGGCTCGCTCCTGGCCCTCGCTTTCAGCGGCCAGCTTCCGCACGCCGTGTGGTGCTCGTACGCCACGATCCCGCGCAAGGCCAGCCTGCTCGCCGCCACCCGCCGGCTCACCGGGACATTCGGCGCGCTGACCGTACGTGCCGACGGCGACCCGGCACGCTCGGTCCAGGTCAGCAGCACGCCGCAGGGCTGGGCAGTGGCCGCCTGGCTGGTCTGCAACGCCGAAAGCTACGGGATCAGGTATGTCCGCTACGCCGGATACCAATGGCTCGCCTACACCGGCAGTGGCCTGTGGTCGAAGGAGCGAGTTCTGCCGGGCCATCGGACTACGCCGCGCTCGCCGGCCGCGGGCGATACCGTCGTGTTCGGCTGATAACCTGCCAACCCCGGGGTGGGCCTCATGCGCCTGCCCTGCGGGGACGCGATACTGGTGTAGTGCCGCGAAACTTGGATCAGCCACACCGCTGAGTGCACCAGGGCGCGGAAAGAAAGAGGAGCTCGGAAGTGACGTACATCATCACGCAACCTTGCGTCGATGTGCTCGACAAGGCGTGCATCGAGGAATGCCCGGTCGACTGCATCTACGAAGGCGAGCGGATGCTCTACATCCACCCGGATGAGTGCGTGGACTGCGGGGCGTGCGAGCCCGTCTGCCCGGTTGAGGCCATCTTCTACGAGGACGACGTGCCAGAGCAGTGGAAGGACTACTACAAGGTCAACGTGGAGTTCTTCAACGACCTCGGCTCGCCGGGTGGCGCGTCCAAGGTCGGCAAGATCAACACTGATCACCCGATAGTAGCCGCGCTTCCACCGCAGGAGACGGAGCACTAGGCCGTGTCTGCCGAAGACATGGCCTAGCTGCCATGACGGCCAGCGACGCCTTGCCGGCCGGGGCCGCCAAGGGTGCCCGTGAGCACGGCGGGCTGGCCGGGCGCCTGCCCGCGTTCCCGTGGGACTCGCTGATTCCGGCGGCCCGGGTAGCCCGCGCCCACCCGGACGGACTCGTCGACCTGTCGGTCGGCACGCCGGTCGATCCGGTGCCCGCCGTCGTGCGGGATGCCCTGGCTGGCTCCGCCGACTCTCCCGGTTATCCGGCCACCGCCGGAACTGCGGCGCTGCGCGAAGCGGCGGCCGGCTGGCTGGCCCGGCGCCATGGCGTCGGCGTCGATCCAGCGGCGGTGCTGCCCGTCATCGGCACCAAGGAGTTCATCGCCTGGCTGCCGACCCTGCTCGGGCTGGGACCCGGCGACGTCGTCACGTATCCGGCGCTGGCGTATCCCACCTACGACGTGGGTGCGCGGCTGGCTGGCTGCCAGCCGGTAGCCACCGACACTCCCGCCGTGGCCGGGTCGCAGCCGGTCGCGCTCGCCTGGTTGAACTCGCCGTCGAACCCGACCGGCCAGGTGCTGCCTGGCGGCGAGCTGCGACAGGTGCTGCGGACCGCCCGCGCGACAGGGACCGTCGTCGCCTCCGACGAGTGCTACATCGAACTCGGCTGGGAAGCTTCGGCGCTATCCGTGCTGCACCCGGACGT
>JASHTT010000673.1 GCA_030040415.1 Streptosporangiaceae bacterium
CGTGAACCCGGGCATCAGCCGCGCCTCGCCGTTCGACGGCTGCTCCAGGCCCCCCATCATCCGCAAGAGGGTCGACTTGCCAGTCCCGTTCGGACCGACCACGCCGATCTTCGCGCCCGGCAAAAACGCAAGCGTCACCTCATCGAGGATGACCTTGTCGCCGTGCGCCTTACGGACACGGCTCATCTGATAGATGAACTCCGGCATGCCTTCCAGGGTAGGGGCATCCCGCCAGGACTCGGAACTGACCTGGTGGGGCGGGTCGGCCTCGGCCCGCGGCAGGGCCCGGCACAGCCGCGGGGCCCTGTCGCGGATCGCGTCAGACCGGTGCCGGAACCTGCTCGGCATCGTCCGCCAAGTCCTCGAAGTCGTCGTCGCCGAATGTCGCCTCGTCGTCCAGGTGCTCCGGCGGAATCTCCTCCCTGACCGCGGCTAGTCCGGCGGCAGCCGCCGCGGCGTCGTGCTCCTGCGCGGTCTCCCCGGAGGGCGGCCTGGACTTGGTGAACGACGAGATGCCCTTCGCCAGGTCGTGCCCGATCGAGTCGGCGACGATGTCGGCGGTAATCCGCCGGGCCCCAGTCCGGTCCTCGTACTCGCGGATCCGCAGCGTCCCTCTGACGACTATCGGATCTCCGGTCCGCAGGCACGCGTATACGTTGTCGGCCAGCTTGCGGAAGCACAGGACGCTGGCGAACGAGGTGGGCTGGTCCTTCCACTCGCCGGTTGCACGGTCGAGCGTGCGAGGTGTCCAGCCGATCCGCATGGTCACCATCTGGCCGCCGGGCTTCCTGTACGGCAGCGTGGCGACGTAGCCGCACACGCTGAAAGATGCTTCGTTAGTCACCGCGTGACCTCCTCGGGTCTTGGCGCGACGAGGTCCCACGCGCTCGCCGCGACTCCTCAGCGGCACCTCGCCGCTGGTCTGCGACTCCAAGGATGAGCCAGCTCGTAGCCGCTGCCGGAACACCGACCGCGAGCTGTGGATAACCGCGGGCCCGCGCCAGGTTCTGTGGATACGGGAGCCGCCACCGGCGGCGGTCGGCAAGGCCGGGCCACCCGCGGCTGCCCGCCGACCAGCGGGATCTAACGGAGCCCTGCGGGCTCCGCGGCCGCGACTCGCAGCTCCGACCGGAAGCGCTCGAACTCGGACAGCTCACGCACCGCGGGAGCGACCACGAAAGCGCGGGCAACGGCCGCCATCCGGTGCCGAATATCGTCGGTGAGCTGCAGCGTCTCCCGTTCCGCGGCCGCGTGCACGGATCTGGCGCAGGCACGTGCCAGCTGCCAGCCCGCTATCAGCGCGACGACCACCAGCGCGGCCGCCACCGGCATCAGGATCACGGTGCTGAACAGCTTGGGCACGCCAGCGCCCACGCCGAAAACGCCGCAGACCAGCAACGTGACCAGCCAGCCGAAGCCGACGATCGCGCAGCCAAGCAGCAGGCCCTGCAGCACTCCGACCCAGCGCCACCAGCGTTCGACTACGCCCTGCGCGGGAAGCGCAGCGGAGATCTCGCCACCCAGGGCGCGAGGAATGTCGTCCGCCCGCGACCTGACGGCTGCCTTGACGGTTCGTGACCACGGACGCGGCAGTCCCGTCGCCACCTCGTCGGCGACTTCGGTCAGCGCGTTGTCGATCTCGGCTTGCTGTGCGCCGGAGGGACCCGCGCTGACCTCACGCAGCTCGTCCCACAACTTTCCGAGCTTCATCTTCCTGATCGGGTCCCGCTTCGCCAGGCGCTCGACCAGCCAGCTCACCGGCCACCCGACATAGTCAAAGGCGCGCAGTTCCTTGGCGCTGGCCAGTGCATCGCCGATGGCGTCGACCCCGGCAGCGCCTGCGAAGGAAGCCGCGAGCCGCTCCTCGGTTCCGGGCGGAACACCGACAGCCGTCAGCCCGCCGTCACCGTCACCGTCTGCTGCATTGCCGCCGAGCGCCGCGTAGCGGCCGAACCTCGCGGTCGCCTGATCGACATCCGCGGAGATGCGGGCCACCGCCGCCTTCCTGGCCGACACGGCCTCGATCAGCAGCTTGCGCAACTCCTCGACGCCAGCACCGGTGAGCGCCGAGGTGACCAGGATCTGTGAGTTCTCCAGGCCCTCCGAGTCGAGCAGCCTTCTGAGGTCCTGAACGCAGTCATCGATCTGCCCGGCGGTCAGCAGGTCGGCCTGGTTCAGCACCACGGCGACAACCTCGGAGTGACCGGCCAGCGGCGCGAGGAATCGCGTGTGCACCGCGGCGTCGGCGTACTTCTGCGGATCGAGCACCCATACCAGCAGGTCGGACATGCCCACGAGCTTGTCGACCACGTCGGTGGCGTGGCCCATCACCGAGTCATGGTCGGGCATGTCCAGCAGCACGAGCCCGTTCATGGAGTGCTCTCCGCTGCTCAGCGCGCTGGCTCTGGCGTAGCGGTACCTGCGGGGCACGCCAAGCCACTCAAGAAGCGGCCCGGAACCCGACACGCCCCAGACGCAGGCATGGGCTTCCCTGGTCACCGGCCGGGTAACCCCCACGGTGGAGAAGTCGGCCGCGGACAGCTGGTTGAACAGCGAGGACTTGCCGCTCCCCGTGCCGCCGGCCAGCGCGACCACGGTGTGCTCAGACGACAACATGAGCCGCTGCCCTGCCCTGGTGAGCAGGTCGCTGGTCTCAGCGAGAAGCTTGTCGCTGAACCCGTCAGCGCCTGACCTCGCGCTGCCGATCTCCACGATCCTGGCCAGCGCGGTAAGCCTCGCGGACAGCCCGGCCCGCTCGGCCCCGGTGTTCGTGAACGCGGTCAGTGTCGCGGTCACCGAGCGTCCTCGAGCGTGAAGCCTGCCTGCATGAGCTCGGTCGCCGCGGTCTCGTCGGGAGCCTCGAGGCTGTCAAGCACGTCGGTGAACCGCCGGGCTTCTTCATCCAGCAGCAGCGCGACCCGGTCATGCAGGTCCTGCCGGATCCTTGTGCCCATGTCGCGAAGCAGCCCAGCGCCGAACAACGACGTCAGCAGTTCCTGCGGAACGGCCGCCGCGCCGTCTCCTGTTCGCGCTCCGGCCGCGTCGTAGCCGAGCACGCCGATCGCCAGGATGAGCGCCAGAGACTCCTCATCGAACGAGACGACCCGAGCTATGGATCGCTTCGTCACGTTCTCTGCCCTGACGATCTGGAGGACGTGTTCCTGCCAGTTACCGACCACCCGGGACGCGACTGCGGCAAGGCCCGAACTGGCCCTGGCCAGGGCGTCCGGGTCGGTGTGGTCCTTGGCGGCGTCCGGCCGGCTCGCGATGCCGAGGTCGGCCAGGGCCGAGGCCAGGTAGTCAACCTCGCTACCGTCCGGCGACAGACGACCCTGCAGGTCCGGCGAGGCACCGAGCAGCGCCAGCACATCGGCGCCTGCCGGGTTCCGCAACCAGCTTGCCACCGCCTGCTCGGCCGCCCGGTCGGCCACGGCTGCCACCAGCGACTCAAGACTCGCCCGCAGCGCGGCCTTGAGCCCGGCTGCCCGGCCCGTGAGTCGCTGGTTCCTAGACTTGCCTGCTTGCCCGCCGCGGCGGCGGACCTGAAGCGCGCGCAGCAGGTCGCCGGTGCCGGCGAAGTCCTGCCAGCGGGCGAGCACCTCGCCCGTCACCAGCGAGCCATTCCTCGTGGCCTCGTCGAACTCTGCCAGCCGTTCCGCGTACGCCACATCGACGAGGCCGCCGAGCTCGTTCCTGACGGCAAGCTGGGCGCGAACCTGGTCGGCCAGAGCCGGGATCCGAGCGCGGAATGTGTCGAGCACCCCGGCCATCGTCTGGGTCAGCACGGCGATCCGGCGGTCCTCACGGCGGGCCGTATCGGACAGCCACTCCTTGACCGGAGCGGACACGTGGGCCGGCAACCGCGCCTCGGTGATCACGGTCTCCGGGATCACGAAACGCCTGACCTCGCGCAAGCCGTTCGCCTCGAGCATGGCATCGAAGTGCGTCACGAGCTCCGAGGTAGCGGCGGGCGGAACCCTCGAGAGCGCGACGGCCAGCGCGGCTCCGCGGTCACGCGCGTCCTTCAGCATGTCCCACACCGCAGCGTCGGCGTAGCGGCGCGCCGTGGTGACGAACAGCCACAGGTCCGAGGCGTCGAGGAACTGGTGGGCGAACTCGTGGTGGGCTTCGACGACCGAGTCGATGTCGGGCGTATCGAGCAGGGCGACGCCTTCGGGCATGCCCTCGCAGGCAGCGAGCACCAGCAGGCCGTCCCTTCCCGGCATGGCCAGGCCCTGCTGGCGGACCCGCGGCAACGTTGGCAGGAAGACGTTCTCGGCGAACCAGTGCATGTCGTTCGGGTGGCACGCGAGCACCGGGCTGTTCGTTGTCGGCCGGCGGATGCCGGTGGCACTCACCTGCTTGCCGACCAGGCTGTTGACGAGGGTCGACTTGCCCGCTCCGGTGGAACCGACGAGTGCGACGAGAATCGGCGCGCCCGACTGGCGGACCCTGGGCAGCAGGTAGTCGTCGATCTGGCTGAGCAGCTTGTGCCGCTCTGCCCTGGCCTCCGTCACGCCCGGCGCATCGAGCACGAGTGGCACGGTGACAATCGGATGCCGCAGGCTCAGCAGCGCGGCTTCGAGCTTTCGAGCATCCACCCGGATAAACGGCTCGGCTTGCTCCTGCTCGCCCGCCTCGCCGCCGGCCCCAGCAGCCTCATCAGCCCCAGCGGCGGCCGGCGCGCCGGAGTCCTGGCCAGCCTCGGCCGGGGCCTCTGCGGTCCGAGTCTCGCCGCCGGGCCAGCCGATGCCTGCCGCTGATCCCGCTGTGCGCTCGGGGGCAGCACCGCCCTGAGGGCCGTCCTGCGCAGGCCAGCCGTGTCCAGCGTCGGCCCCCGGGGATGCCTGCTGGTCAGCCGGGGCGGCCGCATCTTGCATCCGCTGGGCCCGCGGCGACCCGCTGACGCCGACGGGCACGGTCAAGCCGGATAGCGCGGTCTCGCCGACGGTGCCGGGCGGCACCGCGACACCCAAGGGCGCGACAGCGGGACCGGCGCCAGCGGGTATGGCAGGACCCGGCATCGCGGGGCCAGCCGCAGCGGGGCCAAGCGCTGCGGGAACCGGCCCGCCAACGCTGGCCCATTGCGCCGCCTCGCGGACCGCGTCCTGTCCCTCGGTCATACTCGCGGGTCTCCTGCCCCAGCCCGATCGTTTATGGTCTT
>JASHTT010000674.1 GCA_030040415.1 Streptosporangiaceae bacterium
TTGCACGTCCGCCAGGCCGAGGTGGTAAGCGGCTACCACGCGAACCTCAGGGCTTAGCCGGTCTACGGCCTGCGCTATTGCGGGACCGACAAGGTCGCGCGCCGTCTCCACGCCGGCCGGCATCGTGGCAGTCACGACGCCTCCCGAGCAAGCTGAACGGGTCGCGCTTCCGGCCTGCCCGCCGGCCCGGCCAGTACGTTCGTGAGCGCCTTCGCGGCGCCAAGACCGCTTCGCACGGCTCCCTCCATCGTGTCCGGCCAGCCGGTGTCCGTCCAGGAACCAGCCAGCGCAAGTCCCGGCACACCGGTTGCGGCGCCGGGTCGCAGGGCGCCGGAACCTGGCGCCTGCCGGAACGTCGCACGACGTTCCCTTGTGACGAAAAAGTCGGTAACGCCTGCTCCCGCCGCAGCCGGGAACAGCTGCTCGAGGGCCGGCAGGAACTGCTGCCGCAACTGCGCGGCAGCGACATCGAGGTAGCTGTCGGCGGCGGACAAAGACACGGCGAGGTACTGCCCGGTCTCCAGACCCGCCTGCCTCGTCTTGTCGAAGACCCACTGGACAGGCGAATCAACGGCAGCCGCGAACGGCAGACTGGTCACTGGCCTGTCGTAGATGACATGCACATTCACGATCGGCGACGATCCAAGGCCCGCCCAGCCGGGCCGCAGGCCCGCAGTCTCCGCCAGCCGGACGGCCGGACCTGGTGGCACAGCGATCACCACACCGTCGGCGGCCAGCGAGCGGGGACCACCCTGACCCGGCCGATCCGGGTCCAGTGCAACCTCGAATCCGCCGTCGGCCAACGACCGCACGCCGGCTGCCCGCGTGCCGAGCAGCAACTGCACGCCTAGCGCGCGCAGTGTGCGGGCCGCCGCGCCGGAGTGCAGCGTGCCCAGCGGCACGGTCGCCATCCCGATGTCAGCCGCGTCGGCGGCGCCGAGCAGGGCCGTCTTGATGACAGTCGCGGCGAGCGGCACGCTCGCGTCGTCGCCGGCGATGTTCAGCGTGGAGACGATGAATAGGTCCCACAGGCTGCGCCGGGCGCGCTCACTCTGCCCGCGAGCCGCGAGCCAGTCCCCTAGCCGCTCGCCGTCGAGCCCCGTTGCTGCCGTGTCGAGGTAACGGAAGGCGAGCGCAGCGCGAGCCACCCGAAGCCGGTCGGCCACGGGCAGCAGCCGGTATCCGGCCAGGGCCCCGGCCATGTGCAGCGGGCTCGGCAGGCCGTTACGGCGCAGCCTCGCCCGCCCTCCCGGGGTCAGCACGGTCACGTCGAATTTGTCCTGGAGCGCGACCGAGCCGGTCACGCCGAGCCGGGCGAGCAGGTCGCGGTAGGCGGTGCAGCAGCGGAGGAACACGTGCTGACCGTTGTCGATCATCATGCCGCCGCGGGAGAAGGATGTGGCGGCACCGCCAAGCCACTGCCGCGACTCGAGCAGGGTCACCTCCGCGCCCGCGTCCCGCAGGCCGATCGCTGCGCTGATGCCGGCCAGCCCTCCGCCGACGACGACGACCGCGGTCACTGCTGACCTCCCGGTGCGTCCCCAGCCGCGGCCGCGGTCTCGGCGGCAAGCACACCCTCAGTCAGCCGGGGCCCGTTGCGCAGCCTGCGCCGGCCAAACCCCGCTAGCGCCGCTATCGCGATCATCGCCTTCTCACGCGCCGGCAACGACATCCGCCGCTGCAGCACAGCCTGCGGGTTAGCGCTGATGTGCTCGAGCAGGCGACGGTAGATACCGGCCATGGCGCCGGTGCAAGCACCACTGCGCCGGTCGAGCAGAGGCATGAGCTGCATGCCACGCGCGTACCAGTCGCGGGCCCGGGCGGCCTCGAATACCACGAGCTGGCTCATCGGCCCGGTCGTCCTGGCCGGCGGCGTCAGCGTGCAGCCGAACCGGTCCAGGTCCTCGCCAGGCAGGTAAACACGGCCGTTGCCAAGGTCCTCGCGGATGTCCCTGAGGATGTTGGTTAGCTGCAGGGCAACGCCGAGTGCATCGGCCAGCGGCGGCGCAGCGACCGGATCGGAACTACCGAACACGCCGAGGGATAGCCGGCCTATCGATCCTGCCACGCAGCGGCAGTAGTGTTCCAGCTCGCCAAACGTGGCGTAACTGGTGCCGCGCACGTCGGCCTCACAGCCGTCGATCAGCTCGCCGAACGCGGCCAGCGGGAGCGGGAACCGGTGCGCTGCATCGAGCAGCGCCACGAGCACCGAGTCACCGGCGGCGGCCGTGGCTCCATCCGGCCCGGCCAGCGCCGTGACGGTCGCGCGGGCGCGTGCCAGCGCGGCGACCTTGTCTGGCGTCGGCATCGTGCCGTCGCCGATGTCGTCGATCCGGCGGGCAAACGCGTACACGGCCGATAGCGCCTGCCGCTTGGCGGCCGGCAGCAGCGCGATCCCGTAAGCGAAGTTCTTGGCCTGCTGCCTGGTGATCTGCTCGCATTCCCGGTATGCGGCAGCAACGTCGATGGTCGGCATGGCCTCACCCGACTCCGGCAAAGGCAGCTACCAGCCCGGCGGCGACCCTGGCCTTGGCGGGACGCGGAGTCTGCGCGAGCACGTCATAGTCAGCTGCCGCGATGGCGGCGAGCGCCGCTCGGCCGCCGGCGACGTAGCCCGCCACGGCCACCCTGGCCGAACCGCGCAGGGTACGTACCAGCGGCGCGCCGGTGTCGATCAGCGCCCTGGCGCGATCGACCTCGAACGCCAGCAGGCGGCGCAACTGCGGCGGCGCGTGCGCAGCGGCCAGGTCCTGTTCGGTGCAGCCGTACGTGCCCATGTCCTGCGCCGGCAAGTAGACACGGCCGGCCTGGAAGTCCTCGGCGACGTCCTGCCAGTGCTCGGCAAGCTGCAGCCCAGTGCAGATGGAGTCTGACAACTCCGCCCGCCAAGGCTCGAAACAGCCGAACACGTACAAAACGATCCTCCCCACGGGATTTGCGGAAAGCCGACAATATCCCAACAGGTCATCGAAGCTCTCATACCGGGTGACGACCTGGTCCTGCCGGTTCGCCTCGATAAGGTCGAGAAACGGCTGCACCGGGATCTGACAGTCAGCGACCGTCGCCGCCAGCGCCCGCACGGCGGCGTGCGCCGGCGCACGCGGCTCGCCTGGTGCGCACTCCAACTGACGGACGTCGTCCTCGAGGTCCGCGAGCAGGTCAAGCCGCTGTTCCGGCGGGGCCAGATCTCCAATGTCATCTACCGTCCTGGCGAATCCGTAAACCGCAGTCAGATGCGACCGGTACCTGCGCGGCAGCAGCCGCAGCGCCACAGGGAAGTTCTCATCCGCGGCCTTGGCCACGGTGCTGGCCAGGTCCGGGGGCTGGGCACGACCTGGTGGCTGCAGGCCGGAAGCCGCCACCCGGTCATGAGTCATGATCTCTATTTCCGCACGGTTCGTAATTCGATGCAAACAATGACATGAGCGTCACCTGATGCTGACGTCAGCCTTCTCTGGTAATTGGCGTCGTGCGCTTCATCCTGCTAGCCTGCAGCGGCGCGTCCTCGGCAGTGACGTATGTCACACCGAGCGGACGACTTCCCGGTGACGAGGGAGTCCAACTGGCCGCGGTGCAGCGCGCAGGCTAGTCTTTCCGGGCATGAGCCAGGAAGCAAGCCTAGGCTCGGCGGGTAAATCAGCGGCCAATACGGCGAGCCAGCATGCCGAGCGACTG
>JASHTT010000675.1 GCA_030040415.1 Streptosporangiaceae bacterium
GGCTGGGCGGCATGGGCGGGCGGACTCGACGCCACCGAGCCGAGGTGACCTGGCGGCACCGGCGCCGCCGGGCCGGACGGTGGCTGGCCCGGCAGAACCTGACCGGGAAGAACCTGACCGGGCACCCCGCCGCCCGCAGCACCACCGTAGGGCGGCATGCCGTTCTGCCCGCCGCTGTACTGCGCGCCTGCGCCGCCACTGACGGGCGGCGCGAGGCCGAAGCCGTCGGTTGGCAGCCCCTGCCCCTGTCCAGCGGCAGGCGGTCCGCCGGGCTGGGTGTCGCTTGGTCGCTGGCCGCTGCCCGGGTAGGTGTTGCCGGCCGGCAAGCCGTTCTGCGCAGCGACGTGGGCTCCGTGCGAGACGCCCTGGCCCACCGGCGGCAATCCCTGAGTCGGCGTGCCGTGAGCCGCATACGGGCCGCTGTGGCCCGCGGCCTCCGGTAGCGCGCTCTGTCCCGCGGCGGCATGCAGACCGTTTTGCCCGGACACCCCATTGGGCACGGGGGGCTGCGCAGGGCTGCCCGTCCCGGCGAGCCGTGCCGCATCCTCCGCCTCGCGCTGGTCCCGGCGCTGACCCGCGCCCGTCGTCTGCGGCTGGCCCGGGTGCTGGTACTCGACCGCAGCGGCCGGCGGGTACAGCTGCCCGGCAGGCGCGACGACGGAGTGCGGGCCACTGGCACGTCCGGCGGCAACGCCCGGATCACGGTAGCCACCAGCAGCAGCGCCTTCGCCTGCAGGATCCCGGTACCCGGCAGCCAGCTCTCGGTATCCCGCCGCAGCAGGCTCGGGATACCCGGTCTGCACAGGCTCGCCATACCCGGTCTGCACAGGCTCGCGATATCCGGTCTGCACCGGCTCGCGATACCCCGTCTGCACCGGCTCGCCGTAGATGCCGTGGTGGTCACGGTAAGCCACCACGGCCGGATCGCTGCTACCTGCCGAAGTCGCCCTGGCCGAAGCGGCGTACCCGGCAGCCGCGGCGAGTTGCGGGTCACCGGCGGGCTCAGCCCCGGCAATGAGGTCCACGTAAGGCCGCAGTTGTCCCGCGGATATCTCGATCGTCTCGTCGCACTCCTGCCGGAGCGACCGGGACACCGTGGCGTTCCCGTCGACGGTGATGTGCAGCAGGACAGCACGGATACCCAGGTCCTGGACCTCGGCGACGACCCCGCTCAGGTCCTCTTCGCCGCTGACGATGACGACGTCGCTGACTGCCCGGTTCCTCGCCAGCGCCGTCAGGTCTCTGCGGATCTCGGCCTCGACGCCTTCCTTACGGCTCGACCGCGCCTTACTGACCCTGAGCTTGACGCCGGGAAGGTCGGCGAGCAGGTCGTGCTCGGCCGAGCGGTCACTGCCAGACGCCGAGTCGTACCAATAGCAGCGCAGCACCGGCACGCCAGTGCGGTCCCTGGACAGCCCGCCGAGCAGTTTCAGCAGGCCCGCGTAATCCCAGGAGACCGAGTCACGATTGCGAGTGCCGTGAACTGCGAGGGCGCCATCAGCCAGCGCGTATCCCGCATCCACGAACAGCGCGCAGCGGTCCAACGCGACACCGTCCTTCCCCTTGCGCGTGACGTTACCAGCGCACGGGGGCGGCTGTGACGCATAGCGCGGATCGCGGATGTATCCCCTTCTCCACCTTCCTGCCGCCCGTTCCCCTATTTTTGATCATTTGCGATGGGAACGCGCCGCACCAGAAGGCGGCTTCCGCACGGTCGATCCCTGCCGTGCGGATGCACAGAGTAACCCAACCAGGCGCCGTGTTCAGACCATCCTCCGACGCCCGGCCCGAGCCGTGCCTCAGCTCACGCCCACGGTAGGCTCGCCTTCGGTGTCCGACAAAGACGAGCTGCTCAGCATGATCAGGCGGCTGGCCGTTGTGCATGGCGAGGTCATCTTGTCATCCGGCCAGCGCGCTGACTGGTACATCGACCTTCGCCGGGTCACCCTCGACGGCGCGGCCGCGCCACTGGTCGGGCGCGTGATGCTGGATGCCACGGCCGGTTTGTCCTACGACGCAGTCGGCGGCCTGACGCTCGGCGCCGACCCGGTGGCGGCTGCGATGCTGCACGCGGCAGCCGCGCGAGGCAGCAAGCTGGACGCGTTCGTGGTACGCAAGGCCGAAAAGGCACACGGGCTACAGCGCAGGATCGAGGGGCCAGACGTCGTGGGCCGACGGGTCCTCGCGGTAGAGGACACCTCCACGACAGGCGCCTCGGTGCTGACCGCAGTGGACGCGCTGCAAGAGGCGGGCGCCAACGTCGTCGGCGTCGCCGTGGTGGTAGAACGCGGCGCGCGGCAGCGCGTGCTCGAGCGCGGCCTGCCGTACCTGGCCGCGTTCGAACTCGCCGACCTCGGCCTTGGCTGACCCGCGCAGGTCAGCCGTGCGACAGTGCCTGCAGCGCAAGCGCGCCCACTAGCAACAGCGCGAGCACTGCAGCAGATAAGAGCAGGACGGCGGCGTATCGCCGGCGGCCGGCCGGATCCGCATCGTGGCGACCCATATACCGAGCGTAAACCCGCGACTACGCTGGCGTGCGGAACTCGCCCGCGCCGCTTGGGCTGACCAGGCGCCTTGGAGATACTGGGCGGTGGACGCTTACCGAGAGGACTGTGCGCCATGCCGATCGCCACGCCAGAGGTTTACGCCCAGATGCTCGACAGGGCCAAGGAACAGGGCTTCGCCTATCCCGCCATCAACGTGACGTCGAGCCAGACGTTGAACGCCGCGCTGCGCGGGTTCGCCGAGGCGGAGAGCGACGGGATCGTCCAGATATCAACCGGCGGGGCCGAGTACCTGTCGGGAGCCGCGGTCAAGGACATGGTCACGGGCGCCGTTGCGCTGGCTCACTTCGCCCGCACGGTCGCCGTGAAGTACCCGGTGAACGTGGCGCTGCACACCGATCACTGCCCGAAGGACAAG
>JASHTT010000676.1 GCA_030040415.1 Streptosporangiaceae bacterium
GCTGCACCCAGCACACCATTACCGTCCCGCCGCAAGTCGCGGAAAAGACCCGCCAGAAGCACGACTACCCATCCGCCGCGTGGCGGCACTCCTACACCCGGCGCACCGCAGCCGAACGATCGTTCTCCACCATCAAGGACCCCGCGACCACCTCGATCGCCCGCGGCTGGATCCGCCTCACCGGCCTGACCCCGCTGCTGCTGTCGCTGGCCTGCATGACGGCCGTCCGCAACCAGCGCATCCTCACCGCCTACGGCAACCGGCAGCACGACAACGCCCGCCGCGCGGCGGCCGGCCTCCCCCCGAAACCACGCAAGCGCCGTCGCGCCACCCCCGCCAAACCCACCGCGCCGCCCTGACAGCTCGCGCACCAGCAGCACCGCCCATGCCCGAACACCACCACGCAAGCCAGTCCGCGGTGACGTCCGCGCCCGAAACCCCGAAAACAGCCTGATCAGGCCTGCAACCCCGGCCGCCGTCACCCCAAACAAGATCAACACGGCATCGTCACGGGAATGTCAGTGGGATGTGTGAACATGGACGCTGGTGAGGTGTGAAGACCTCATGGAGCCCCCTTACGGAATCGAACCGTAGACCTTCTCCTTACCATGGAGACGCTCTGCCGACTGAGCTAAGGGGGCGAGTTTTAACTTGTCCGACCTGGGCTTTCCTGCCTTCCGCCCGTCCGTGCCAGGCCGTGCTCCGCGGTGATGCTGCGGGCCTACGAGAGGTTACCCTACTGCCTGCCGTCACGGTGCCCGCATCTGGATGCAGTCAACCTGTCTCCGGACGCTGGACAGCCCCTGGCCCGATTGCCGTTCCGCGCATTCTGTTTCCAATTCACGGATTTCTCGTTAAGGTCCGGATAGCGACGGTGGCGGGCGCGTGCGGACGCGGTCGCCCGGGTGGGGGGAGTCCAATGCGCGCATCCTGGCATGCCATGGCCGCGTCAGTGGTCGCAGTGACCGGTATCGCAGCAGCTTCGGTCGGCGTCACTGGCGCGACCGCCCAGGCGGATGAGGTTGCCGCCATGGCCCCAGCGGCTACGACCTACACCGGGACCGGCGGTCTGGACGGAGTCGCGGCGGTGTCGGGGAGCGACGCCTGGGCCGTCGGAAACCTCACGCAGAACGACTCACAGCAGATCCTGATGCTGCACTGGAACGGCAAGGCCTGGTCGCGGGTCACCCAGCCGAGCGTGCTCACGAGTGCGGGAGGTCTATCCGCGATCAAGGCCGTGAACGCCAAGGACGTATGGGCCGTGGGCTCCACCGGCAGTGCCTCCGGCACGACGCACACGCTGCTCCTGCACTGGAACGGGTCGGCATGGAGCCAGGTGACGACTCCTGGATCTGTCAAGGACGGCGTGCTGACCGCCGTCACGGCGACGACGAGCGGCGGCTGGGCGGTCGGGTACGTCAGCGCCAGCGCCGAGGTCAACTACCAGACGCTGGTCTTCCGCCTGTCCGGCTCTAAGTGGTCCCGGGCAAGTACCAAGTTGGGGAACGGCGTCGCCCTCACCGGGGTCGCCACGACGTCGAAGGGCACGGCGTGGGCGATCGGGAACGCCACCGGCATGATCTACGGCACCGTGGCCCACTGGAACGGCAAGACGTGGAACTGGCTCAAGTCCTTTCCCGTGCAAGGCCTGTATCACGGTCTTTACGGGATCGCGGCCGGGCCTGGCGGGATCGGGTTCGCCGTCGGCTATAACGGCAACGTGCCGGAGACGCCCGCGATCAGCATGAAGTGGACCGGGAAGGCCTGGGTGAAGGCAACCGTCGACGCCCCGGAAGGCTCCGGGCTTAACGCCGTCACGTTCGCACCGGGCGGCACCGCGTGGGCCGCGGGGGAAGCCGGCTCGCACCCGATGATCCTGAAGTGGAATGGCAAGGAATGGACCCGCGTGACCGGCCCCAGCTCTGGCTGGATCGATGGACTCGGGTTCTCGGCCGCCAGTTACGGTTGGGCGGTCGGTAGTGCCATCAGCTCTTCAGCCACGCAGGAAACGCTGATCTTGCACTGGAACGGCCACGCCTGGAGCTGACTTAACACGCGCGCACGGGCCGTCGAGCGAACTCGCCTTGTCGGGTCGCGGGCTAGGGCCGGTCAGACTATCTTCCCTGGCTCGTCGCCACCGGGATGCCCGGGCTGACCCTGGATGCCAGGCTGCGCCGGCGGGCCATCGTGGCCCCAGCCGGTCGCCGTGCCGACCCCCTGAGCCCCGGATCCGCCGCGAACGTCCGCCGGCCAGTGGGGTGGCACGCGCTCGTGCGGCCGCGTGTAAAGCACCGCCAAGGCGAGCGCGACCAGGCAAAATAGCCCGAGCGGGAACCACAGCGAGAAGTTGGCTCCCGCCTGGGCACTGTCAGAAGTCGATTGCGCGAGCAGCAGTCCGGGCAACTAAGTTCCTCCAAGTTCCTCGCCGATAAGCGTAGCCGGGCCGGGTAGGCCAGCCCGACGCCCGGCGGTGCATGACCAGCCGGCCCACGTCGGCCGGCTTGTCTGCTTCCTCCTCGTTGAGCCAGCTGTTGAGCAGCGCCACGCCCGCGACGACCAGCGACGGCAGCACGCCCATCCAGAGCACCGCCCCCGACAACTGCTGGTCGTCGAGCACCGTCATGATGTGGTGCGCGGAGTTGTAGTAGGCCGGATAGGCGACGTTCGCCCCGAACACGAGCGCCATGCCGAGCACGGTGCCCGCCGCGACCGTGGCCGTGATCATGCCCAGGCGGCGCAGCGGCGCGTGCCACTCGCCGCGCCCGCGTGCGCCCGCCACCTCGAGCCAGAACCAGAGGCCCGTGCCCAGGTAGCAGAGGTTCTCCGCCAGCCGGACCGCCCAGTTTCCCTGTGCCGCATCGAAGACAAAGGGCCAGTGCAGGCCGAGCCAGGCCGCGTTGAAGACGACTACCGCGATTATGGGAACGACTTCACTCCGGCGACTCAGCAGATCCGGCCGGTCCACGGTAGCCACCGATAGCTCGTTCCCCGTGGTAAATGGCTCGTTCCCGGCAAAAAGCTCGTCGGGCGGAATGCTCTCAGCCCGAATGCCCACGGATGTCGCAGGGGCGCGGCGTATGACTAGCCAGGGCCGGCCCGCGGCGACAAGCGCGGGCGCGATGAACGCCAGCGTGACGTCCTGCATGGCCCTGACCCACAGGTAAATATCGGACCAGTAGGCGAGCGGCGAGATGAACGAGACGACAGCCACGAGCAGCCCGCCCTGGACGAGCACCGCGTCTGCCGTCGTGGGCTGCTCGGCTCCGGGCCGCTGCCGCGCCCGGCCGAACGCGGCCAAGTACCACCCGGCAGCGAGCACGTAGACGAGCAGTGCTGCTGCGGTCAGTACCGGCTGCGCGGTAAACGGGTTCATGGCCGCGTCCGCTCGCTACTTGATCACGTAGAACATGATCCAGAACCAGAGCGTGACGAGCGCCATGAAGTTCATGACCACCGTGAAGCCGCTCAGCCTGGCCTGGAAACGCTGTACGTGGAAGGCCTCGGCATAGGTCGGCGGCTGCTCGACGAATGAGATGGGCCGGATCCTCGCCGCGGAGACGATGAGGATCTCCAGCCAGATCATCATGCCGAACAGCACGGCCACCAGAACCGGCGTGGCGCCGGTGAAAACGCTGGCCATGCCAGCACTCGCTGGCCAGAACGGTTCGGTTGCGAGCTGCCCAAGCTGCAAGCCGATCGCTGCCAGGAGCAGCACTAGCGCCAGCGTGGCGCCCGCCATCCACGGCGCCTTGCGGCCCGCCTTCAGCGCCTGCAGCACTATCGTCTGGATGATCGCGCTGGCCACCACGAGGGCCATGATGAGCGCACCGGACCACTGGCGCGGCCCGGTGAAGCTCGACGGGTACCACATGCCGTGCGAGTTCAGCGAGCGCAGGTAGAAGAACGCGAACACGAACGACCCGAACAGGAACGTCAGGCCACCGAGCGCGAGCCGCGAGCCGGTCCACACGGAGTTCAGCGCGGCCTCGTGCTGGAAGCCCTGCTCCTCGAGCTCACGGGTCACCTGAGCGGATTGCCGCCCCGAGCCCGAGGAGGCCGAAGCTGCTTCTGCCATTTGTCATGCCTCCAACGGTGCTGATCCGGCGCCGCCCGGTCCGCCCCGGCCGCCGATCCCAGCGGAGGCGCCCGGCGCGTAAGACTCGGCGAGCACGCCGACCGGCGGGTCCAGGTCGGCCACCGGAGGCGCATCCGGCGTGCCGTACTCGTACGGGCCGGATAGCACCACAGGGATATGCCGGAAGTTCTCGAACGGCGGCGGGGAAGACACCTGCCACTCCAGCCCACGGGAGTGCCACGGGTTTCCGACCTCCCGTTCGCGCACGATCACCGTGGACCAGATCAAGTTGATCACGAACAGCAGGATGGAGAAGCCGAGGACGAACGAGGCGACCGAGACAAAGTCGTTGATCCCGGTCAGGTTCGTCGCGTACTCGAAGACCCGCCGCGGCTGGCCGGCTATGCCGGCCGCGAACAGCGGCAGGAACGTCGCGTTGAACGAGATGAACATGAACCAGAACTGGATGTAGCCCAGTCTCTGGTTCATCTTGATACCCGTCAGTTTGGGCAGCCAGTAGTACAGGGCCGCCATGAAGGCAAAGACGAGCCCGCCCATGATCGTGTAGTGGAAGTGGGCCATCACGAAGAACGACCCGTGCACGGTCACGTCGGCAGGCACGTCGGACTGAAAGACGCCGGTGACACCGCCGATGAGGAAGTTGAAGAAGAACGCGAAGCAGAACAGCATCGGCACGGTGAACCGGATCTTCGCCTTCCACAGAGTGCCGAGCGCGACCAGGAAGATGAACCCGGTCGGGATCGATATCAGCTCGGTCGTCAGCATGAACAGCGGCCGCATGTCCGGGTTGATGCCACTCATGAACAGGTGGTGCTGCCAGACGAAGAAGCTCAGTATGCCGACGCCGAGCATGCCGGCCGCTGAGACCTTATAGGCGAACAGCGGTTTACGGCAGAACACCGGCAGCAACTCCGACACGACACCGAAGCCCGGCAGGGCGAGGATGTACACCTCCGGATGGCCGAAGAACCAGAACAGGTTCTGGTACAGGTACGAGCTACCGCCGAGCTGGTCGACGAAGAACGCCGTCTGCACGGTCCGGTCGGTGAGCATCATGTACATGCCGCCGGTCAGCACCGGGGCCGCGAGCACGAACAGGAAGCTGGTGGTGAACACGCCCCAGACGAAGATCGGCAGCCTGCTCCACCGCATGCCTGGGGCCCGGTAGCAGATGATCGTGACGATGAGGTTGAAGCCGCTCATCACCATCGAGATGCCCATCAGGCCGAACGCGAAGGCGTAGGCGTCTGCCCCGTTTGTCGCCTGGATCGACAGCGGCGCGTACCCGGTCCAGCCGAACGGGAACCCGCCGAGCAGCAGCGAGGACAGCAGGATGATGAACGCAGCCGGCGTGATCCAGAAGGACAGCGCCTCGATCCTGGGGAAGGCCACTCGCTTGGCGCCGATCATGATCGGCACGAGGTAGTTGCCGAATGGCCCGGTGATGAGCGAGGTCATCAGCATCATCATCATCGTGCCGTGCTCGCCGACGATCTCTATGTAGGTCGACGCGCTGAAGATGTGGTACGTCGGGGACAGCAGCTCGGTGCGGATCGCCATGGCGAACAGGCCGGCGGTGCAGAAGTA
>JASHTT010000677.1 GCA_030040415.1 Streptosporangiaceae bacterium
CATTCAGCACGCCGCTGCCGATCGGCTTGGTCAGCGACAGCGGCAGACCGGGCTGGCCCGCGTCGATGCGCAGCAGCCGGGCCGGATCCGCCAGCCCGGTCACCGCCATGCCGTACTTGGGCTCCGGGTCATCGATGCTGTGCCCGCCGGCCACCAGGCAGCCTGCCGAGGTCGCCACCTCGAACCCGCCCCGAAGCACATCGGCTGCCAGGTCCGCGCTGAGCGTGTCCCGTGGCCAGCCGAGCAGGTTCAGCGCCACCAGGGGCTCGCCGCCGACCGCATAGACGTCGGACAGCGCGTTGGCGGCGGCTATCCGGCCGAACGTGACCGGGTCGTCCACCACCGGCGTGAAGAAGTCGGCGGTCGCCACGACGGCACGGCCGCCATCGATCTGCACGACAGCGGCGTCGTCGCCGTGCTCCACGCCGATCAGCAGATCGGCTGGCTGAGTGTCGGGCACCAGCGCGGCGACCGCCGCCTCCAGCTCGCCCGGCGGGATCTTGCACGCGCAGCCACCGCCGCGCGCGTACTGGGTGAGCCGGACCTTGGCGGGGGTCGTCCCCGGGGGCTGCACGGTCATGACCGAACTGTAGTGCGTGCGGGCTTGCGCGCCCGGCGCCATCGTGGTGCCATGCCATCTGGTACGAAAGCCGGCCGGACCGGCGAGCCGGACGAACAGCGGAGGTGGGTCGTGACAAGCGAGATCGTGGAGCAGCGCGCTGCGATGGAGCAGGAGTGGGCGGGCAAGACGGTGTGCGACGCCCTGGCTGACACGGCCGAGCGGTTTGGTGACATGCCTGCCTTCTCCGACCGGGATGGCGCCGATCCGTGGCAGACGATCAGCTGGGCGCAGACCAGGGAGCAGGCGCTCGAGCTGGCCACGGGATTCGTCGAGCTCGGGCTGATGCCGGGCGAGAAGGTGGCGATGATGCTGCCCAACCGTGTCGAGCATGTACTCGCGGATCTCGGCGTCATGCACGCCGGCGGAGTGCCGGTGACGTTCTACGCGACCCTCGCCGCCGACCAGATCGCCTACATGGCAGGCGACTGCGACGCCAGGATCGCCGTCATCGACGGCGCCGGGGAGCTGGCCCGGTGGGAGCCGGCCCTCGCGCAGCTGCCCGCGCTGCGCCGCGTCATCGTCCGGGACGCCGCCTCCTGCCCGGCCGAGCCGCGGTACCTGAGCTGGGCCGACTTCGCGGCACTCGGCGCCAGGCGGCTGACCAAGGACCGGGGCCCGGTGACCAGGCGTGTCGCCGCCATCAGGCCTGACGACGCGGTCACGCTGCTGTACACCTCGGGCACGACAGGTCACCCGAAGGGCGTCATCATCACGCATGCGAGCGTGCTCTACGAGGTCGCCACGGCGACCACCTCGGGCAACGCCAGGCCGCACGTCCGCTGGGTCTCCTACTTGCCGCTGGCGCACATCGCCGAGCGAATGTTCACGATCTACCTGGCCATCTCCAATGCCGGGAACACCTACTTCTGCCACAACGCGTCCACCGAGCTGGTGAGCACGGTCGGTCAGGTGAAGCCGACGGCGTTCTTCGGCGTGCCGAGGGTCTGGGAGAAGATCCAGGCAGGGATCCAGGCGCTGCTGGCCGGGGAGCAGGACGAGGCCAAGCGCGCGGCGGTTGCCAAGGCCATGGACGCCGGCCTGCGCTACGTGCGCAGCTGCGAGTACGGCCAGAGCACGCCGGACGAGCTGGCCGCGGAGTTCATGGCGGCCGAGGAGCAGGTGCTGCGGCCCATCAGGTCGTTGCTCGGTCTTGGTGACGCCGAGATAGTCGTCAGCGCGGCCGCCCCGCTGCCGCCCGAGGTCGGCGCGTTCTTCGCCGGCCTCGGCTTGAAGATCCTCGACGTCTACGGGATGACCGAGACCACCGGCGCTTTCACCACCAACACGCTCGAGGCGTTCAAGCTGGGTACCGTTGGACGTGCCGTTCCCGGTATGGAAGTGAAGATCGCCGATGACGGGGAGATACTCGCGCGCGGTCCGCTCAACACTCCTGGTTACCTGAACCTGCCGGACAAGACTGCCGAGCTGATCGACGAGGACGGCTGGCTGCACACCGGTGACATCGGGTCGATCGACGCGGATGGCTTCGTCAGCGTCGTGGACAGGAAGAAGGAACTGATCATCACCTCGGGCGGGGAGAACATCTCGCCCGCCGCGATCGAGAACCTGCTCGTCGCGCACCCGCTGATCGGCCAGGCGCTCGCCTACGGCGACAAGCGGCCGTACGTGGTCGCGGTGCTCACGCTGGACGGTGAGGTAGCGATGCCGTGGGCGCGGGCCCGTGGGATCGAGGCGGGGTCGCTGGCCGAGCTGGCAGCGCACCCGGCGGTACTCGAGGCTGTCGGGCAGGCCGTTGACGACGCGAACTCGAAGCTCGCCAGGGTTCAGCAGGTGAAGAGCTGGGCGCTGCTGCCCGTCGAGTGGACCGCCGAGAGCGAGGAGCTGACGCCCACGCTGAAGCTCAAGCGCCGGGTCGTGCACGCCAAGTACGCCGACACCATCGACGCGCTGTACGGGGGCTGAGCTACCCCGCCGGCCGGAAGATCATGCAGCTGCTCGTGGCCTGCGCGTACAGCTTGCCGTCCGCACCGGTCAGCCTCGCCTGTGCCAGCGCGGAGCGGGAACCCAGGTGGGTCACGGTGCCCTCGCAGGTGAGGGCTCCGGTCGTGGCGGTCACCGGACGGAGGAACTTCACGCTGAGGTCGAGGCTCGTGTAGTAGGCACCAGCGGGCAGCAGGCTGTGCACGGCGCAGCCGCAGGCTGAGTCGCACAGCGTGGAGATCACGCCGCCGTGCACCGAGCCGATCGGGTTGTAGTGGAACTCCGCGGGAACCAGCTCGAAGATCGCCACTCCGTCGCGGACGGAGACCGGCACGAAGCCGAGCGTCTCGGCGACCGGCGGTCTGGGCAGGGTGCCGCGGGTCATCGCGTCGAAGAACTCCTGGCCCGACAACTGCCTGGCCGCCGCCGCGGTGATCGCGGGGTCTTCCCAGCTGTAGGCCCGCTGTCGCCCGGCGTCCTGCAAGGCCTGGCCGTCAAGCTGCTGCCCGCTCTCCTGCATTCATCCCTCCCTGGCTGATCGCGGCCCTGAGGATAACCGAGTCTGTCGTGCGTTCCAGCGTGGCGGCTGGCCAGCGGCGGCGGATGATGCCGAGCATTCGCTGGTTGTCCGGCAGTACCTCCATGAGCAGCGTGCGAACGCCGCGTTCGGCACCGCGATCCGTGAGGATGCGCAGCAGGCTCGTGCCGAGCCCTCTGTTCTGCCAGGAGTCGGCGACGATCAGGGCTATCTCGCTGGTAGCCGGGTCGCGGCCGGGGCCGCCGTCCACCGCCATGCCGTGCGCGATGACATCACCGGTGACGTCGGTGACGACGAGGACGTCGCCGCGTGGGTTGGCCCGGCACAGCGCCCTGACCAGGCCTGAGCTCGGCGGGGCCACCGCGCCGAAGAACCGCAGGTACTGGCTGGCCGGCGACAGGCGGCAGATGAACTCGCTGATCAGCTCGGCGTCGTGCGGGCCGGCGGAACGGAGCTGCAGGCCGCCTGCCAGGGTTCGCCTCATGAACCCAGCTTGCGCCTTGCTTGCTAAGTCTGTCAACTAGACCTAGCCTCATTGTCATGAGCAGACCCTGGGCGCTGGACTACGACACCGCGACCTGCACGGTCGGCGCGACTCTTTCGATCGTGGGGGAGAAGTGGACGTTCCTCGTGCTGCGCGAGGCGTTCAACGGCGTCCGCAGGTTCGATGACATGCAACGGCGCACCGGTGCACCGCGGCAGGTGCTGAGCAGTAGGCTCGCCCGGCTGGTCGCCGAGGGCGTGCTGCGTAAGACGCCCTACCGCGAGCCCGGGCAGCGGCCCCGGAGCGAGTACCGGCTGAGCGAGAAGGGGATGGACCTCTACCCAGTGATCATTTCGCTGCTGGCATGGGGCGACAAGTACGCCGCGCCACCCGGTGGACCGCCCGTGCTGCTCACCCACCGAGATTGCGGGGCGGCCGCCGGCTTGCAGCTCGCCTGCGCGGACGGCCACGTGCTGACGTCCGCCCGGGACGTCACGCCGCTGCCTGGCCCGGGGGCCCGCCGGGTGGCGTGAGCGCGAG
>JASHTT010000678.1 GCA_030040415.1 Streptosporangiaceae bacterium
GCTTCGAGGTCAACGCGAAGTAGCGGCAACGGTGCGGCAGCCGACAGTCCGGTCGGCCCATGCCCGTCGGCCGTAGACCATGGAACAGCACTCCGTCGTCCGTGGAAGTGAAGTTCTGGCGGTCCTGACCGCCACCAGTTCACTCCCATGAACAGGGGCGGCGGCGTCGTTCCCGAATACAGGGTCAGTGCCGACAGTAGTGACGGGGCCCCGCGAGACGGCGGGTCGGCGGGGCTAAGCCGGAGTCCACCAGAGGTCCTCCTGGCGCGAGCGCCAGGCAGGGTCGGTCATCACGTCCAGGTCGTTCGCCGTGACGACTCCGTGCTCGATCAGCGCTCCGACCGCAACCTCGTCCGACAGCCTGACCCCCGGGCGGACCAGGCCACGCTCGAGGATCTTGCGGCGCAGCACCTTCAGGTGCTCCCCGACCCGGGCTGACAGCCGGTCGCGGAACGCCGCGTCGGTGTCGAAGCTCTCCAGTTCGTGATGCGCCTCGGTCACGGCAAGGGCCGCGCGGGCGATCTCGGGTGTCCGAGGCAGCGGCGTGCCGCGTGCCGGGTCGACGAGCCACGGCCTGCACCACAGCAGCGCGACCAGGAAGAGCTTGGTGTTCGGGTCGAGGTACAGCGGGAGCAACGTCGGCTCGCCTGCCGGGCGAGAGGGGTCCAGGCGGGCCTCGCCAGACAGATCGCGATGCGGCGCGACGATCAGCCGCAACGGCAGCCCCTCGTCCAGCATTGTCCTTGACCCGATCAGCGCGGTCCCTTCCTGAAGGAACCAGCCCTTGGCTGGTTCGCCGTCTTCGTCCATCCTCGGCAGCCTGACCCGGTAGCCGTCGCCCTCGGCGTAGAGGGCGTGCGTGTGACTGATGTTGGCCACCCAGGCACCGCCGGCGACCGCGCTGATCGCTCCGGCACGCCGCGACAGCCCTCGTCCGGCCGGGATCACCAGGTCGGCGTCCGGTCCTCGGCCGAAGACAAGCCGGGTGCCATCTGGTATCGCGATCACGGCACCGGACGGCGTGGTGACGTGGGCCGCCGCGCGGCCAGACTCCAGCGCCATCTGCCTCCCGCCCGTGCTGCGAGCGCCGTCGCTTGCCGGGCATCTGCTGTGCCTCCGGCCGGGTTAGCCCGATGGCCGCAGTGAGTCCCGTTATCGCCACATGGTTACAGGTAGCGCGAATTGTAGGCTCGCCGCGATCCGGTCTGCATCCCGGAGTTTGGGGATAGACCCGACGGCTGCGCTGCCGGTTTACTCGCTCGAGCCAGGGCGAGGCAGTCCTGTGCCCGAGCTGCCCGGCGCCTTCGTCCGCATGCCAAAGGTGCCGAGCCGTGAGCGTCGCGCAGGAGAGGGGGGACCTGCGGGTCTCGTGCAGAGGCCTCGCCCTGGCCACATTGCGCTGCCGGCACGGTGCGATCGCAGTTCCCTGCCATCGCGCCTGGGCTGTGACACCTCATCCGTCGGCTGGCAGCAGGACGAAGGAGCCGCCATTCAGCGGGCGGATCACACGGAAGTGCTTCTCGTCGAGGGTCAGCAGCCTCGTCGTCCGGTACCTGGCCGCCAGGATCACGATGGACGCGTCGGCCAGTCCTATGTCCAGGTCCTGGTAGCGCTCCACGAGAGCCGCCGCACGCGCGACGTCGGCGCTGCCGAACTCGGCGAGCTGATAGGTGCCGGTGGCGACGTCGCTGAGGATCTTGAGTTCGTCCTGCACGCTTGCCCGTGTGTCGAGCAGGTAATCGACCTCGGCGAGCACGAATGGCGATAGCACGAGAGGCCCTGAGTCGCTGCTGAGCGTCTCCGCGACCTGGTCGCGGCGCTTGTCGCTGGCCGAGTAGGCCGCGACGAGGCCGCTGGTGTCGCAGATGATCAATCCCGGCCGAACCCTTCGGATAGCACCTCGTCCACCCTGTCGGCCAGGTCTTGGTCGCCGAAGTCGACGCTTCCCCAGTGCGGCGATGGTCGCGGGCGGAGCATGCTCGTTAGCCATCCCTCGAGTGCGCTGCGGATGATCGTGGCCTCGGATTCGCCGGACACGCGAGAAGCCTCCGACAGCCGCTCCTTCAAGTCCTCCGGCAGGTAGACGGATGTCTTGACCATGGGTGCCAGAATACCCTACCTATGCCCTACATGGGAACCGGGACGGGCGCGGGCGCGGGGGCGGGGGCGGGCTAGCGGTTCAGATCCGGCGCGGCGTGACTGCGGGCAGGATGAGATCGTGCGCATCGTCGTGTTGTCCGACACCCACGCTCCGCGGCGGTGGAAGTCGTGCCCGGCTGCGGTCGCCACGGAACTGCGGGGCGCCGACCAGATCCTGCACGCCGGCGACGTCTGCACGGCCGACGTGCTGAAGGAGCTGTCCGGTTACGCGCCGGTGCGCGCGGTAGTCGGCAACAACGATGGCCCGGACGTCGCGGCCTGGGGCGCTGAGCCGACACTGCAGTTCGAGCTGGCCGGCCTCAACGTCGCCATGATTCACGACAGCGGCCAGAAGGAGGGCAGGCTTGCCCGGCTGCACAGGATGTTCCCCGGGGCAGACCTCGTGGTGTTCGGCCACTCGCACATTCCGCTGGACGCAAGTGACGCGCGGCTGCGGATCTTCAATCCCGGCTCGCCGACCGACCGGCGACGCCAGCCACACGGCACGCTCGGCGTGCTCGAGATCGACGCCGGTGTTCTGGTAGAGGCCCGGCTCGTCGAAGTCGGCTGACACGACGCCCCGGCGCAGTCGCCAGGCCACTTGCCGCCGGAGCCCCTTGACACGGCCATATCGTTTATCGTTAATATCGACTATCGATATGGCGTCGCAGGCTGGTGGCCGACTCGCCAGCCGCCGGTCGCCGCGGAGGCTGACATGATCATTTGGCTGGCCGGGCTGGTCGTCGTGGTTGTCCTCGCCGGAGCTATCGGCCGCGATCTGGCCGGCACGCGCGGGCTGATCGAGCCGCTGAGCCGCGTCGCCTGGACCTATGGCGTCTTCCTGGTCCTGTACGTGCTGCTGGGGGTCTGGGAAGCCAAGGACGGATTCTTCGGGAACACCGTCAGGCGCGGCGCGATCTGCGTGGACACCGGGATAGGCGGGAGCGGCTTCACCGGCGCGGGCTGGCGGGCGGCGTCCGGCGGGTCGGTCGGCGTGACCGGCGATGTCCAGGCCTGCGTGCTGCATCCTGGTGCAGCGGACCTGACGCTGTTCCTGCTCACCAGGCTGCCCGGCCTGCTGCTCTGGGGTTGGGTGCTGCTGATGATCTTCAGGCTGGTCCGCCGCGCCACGGCGGTCGGGCCGTTCAGCCCGCGCATGGCCGCCATGATCACCCAGCTCGGCTGCCTGATCGTCGTCGGCGCCATGATCGCCGCCGCGCTCCAGGCCATCGGCGTCAACCTGCTGACGGACGCGGTGCTGCGGCCGGAGCCGTTCAACACCGGGAGCGTGCTAGCCGACGTCCTGCTGGTCGCGCCGCTCAAGGCGCTATTTCCGGTGCCAGCACTGGCGGGCGCCGCCCTGATCAGCTTCGGCCGCATCACCGGTGTCGGCGCGGCCATGGACGAGGAACTCAAGGCCACGGTGTGACGACAGTCGGCGAGTCCCGGCCTGGCCGCCAGGACCAGGCTGGCCGCCAGGACCAGGTTGGCGGCCAGGACCAGGTTGGCGGCCAGGACCAGGCCGGCCCGCGAGACGCGGGCGCGATCAGGATCCGGCTGGACGAGGCACTCGCGGCCCGCGGCATGACGCTCACCGAGCTGTCCGAGCGCGTCGGCATCACCGTGGTGAACCTGTCCATACTCAAGAACGGGCGGGCCAGGGCGATCAGGTTCAGCACGCTGGCCGCGCTCTGCGCCGAGCTTGGCTGCCAGCCCGGTGACCTGCTGGCTTACAACAACGGAA
>JASHTT010000679.1 GCA_030040415.1 Streptosporangiaceae bacterium
CTGAGCAGGAGCGGTGGCGCTGGCGTCGTCAAGATTGGGCTCCACAGATGTGACAGTACTGGTGGGCGCCGATGAGCCTCTGGGCGATCACTGCGGGAGTCCTCTGCGGCCTCGGCGCCTGGCTCGTTGTCAGCGAGCTGATACCTGCACGCCCGAGCCTGGGTGCCGCCCTCGGCAGGCTCGATGGCACGGGCGGACCAAGGACGGGCGGACCAAGCACGGGCGGACCAAGCACGGGCGGACCAAGCCCGGGCGGCACGCCTCTGGCGAAAGCCGCCGGTGCCGCGGCGAAGCGGCTCGCGGGCAGCCTTGCGGCGGCGGCGCCATGGCTTCCCATCCCCGTTGCCGACCTGCGGCTGGTCGGCCAGACCGTCAACGGATGGCTGGCTAGCAAGATTGCCTTCGGGCTGCTCGGCCTGGTCCTGCCACCGGTGCTGACCGTGATGGCAGAGCTCGCCGGTCACAATTTGCCGTGGACGGTGCCCGTCGGCGGGTCGATAGCGTTCGCAACCGGCCTGTTCTTCGTTCCCGACCTGGTCACGAGGGTCAACGCTGCCGAGAAGCGCGTCAGCTTCCGGCACGCGCTGACCAGCTATCTCGACCTGGTCGCGCTGGAACGAGGGGCAGGCGCCGCTCCGACGGAGGCGCTTGAAGCGGCTGCGGAGATCGGCGAGGGCTGGCCATTCGAGCGCATCGCTGCAGCCCTCGACAATGCCCGCAGGGCCAGCCTGCCGCCGTGGCAGGGCCTTGCCCTGCTCGCTGCGGAGACCGGAGTCCCCGAGCTTGCCGACCTGGCGGAGATCGCCGGCCTTGCCGGGCAGGAGGGCGCCAGGATTCTCGACACGCTGGCTGCCCGGGCCGAGTCGATGCGTGCCCAGGCGCTGGCGGCTACCAGGGCACAGGCCGGTGCGCGCAGCACCACGATGGTGCTGCCGATCGCGATGCTGGCCGGCGGGTTCCTGCTGCTGTTGATCTTCCCCGACTTCTACCGGCTGTTCGGCTAGCTGCCGCTGGCCGCCCGCACGAAAGGCAACGAGGGATGACGTTAACCGCCTTGCACTATCTCTACGCTCAGGTCAGGACCCGGCTGGCAAAGATCCGCGCCGACGGCGCCGATGCTGGCGCACTGAGCCTGGAGTGGGTGGCCATCGCGATAGTTCTGGTCGCAGCGGCGCTGGCGCTGGCGACGTTCTTGACGGGAAAGCTCAGTGATCTCGAGAAGCTCATTCCGAACTAAGGTCATGGGCCTTCGCGACGACCAGGGTGCGCTGACGCTCGGCTACGTCGCCGTGCTGCCGTTCGTGTTCCTCCTGATCATGGTCGTGCTGCAGACCGCGCTGTGGTTCCTGGCCAGGGAGGCGGTCCTGGCGGCGGCCCGGCAGGGCGCGGACGCCGCGCGCGTTGTCGGCGCGCGAGACAGCGCAGGCTCAGCGGCCGCGCTTTCGTTCGTGCACCAGGCGGGCCGGGGCTACCTGGACGACCCGGCAGCGCGCGTCCGCGTCAGCGGGGCCGGCACCGTCTCCGTCACCGTCGAGGGCCGGGTACCGAGCTTCGTGCCCGGGCTGGTCGTGCACGTATCGGAAACCGTGCAAGCTCCGGTCGAGGAGTTCCAGCCGTGACCCGGACCGGCTCAGGCCCGCTGGCTCGGGGTAAGACCTCCGAGCCCCCGCGCGACCACGGGACCGCTGCACTCGAGCTTGTCGTGCTGGCGCCAGTCCTGCTCGGTCTCGTCGGCCTGGTCATCGCGGCCGGCCGTACATCCATCGCCCAGGCGTGCGTGGCCGCCGCCGCTCGCGACGCCGCCCGGCAGGCGTCGATAGCGCTGACGCCCGAGGCCGCGCAGGCCGCGGCCATCGCGAGCGCGCGGGCCGAATTACGGGCCGACGGCCTCGACTGCGAGCCGGTCGTCCGGATCGACACGGCCGGCTTCGGCGTGCCGCCCGGACAGCCCGCCGCGGTCTCAGCCACCGTGACGTGCACGGTGCCGCTGGCCGATCTGGCGCTGCCCGGCTTGCCTGGGCAGCACACGCTGACGGCGACTTTCGCGAGCCCGCTCGATGTGTACAGGGCCAGGTAGCCCATGTCCAGGATTGGTACCTGCACTGGAGACCCTGCTCACGAGTGGGTCCCGAGATCATGGCTTGTCCGGCCTACAGCGATGCGTGCCAACATCTGCTGCAGTTCGCCGGGCGAGGCCCGATGGGATGTCCACGTCAGACGCACGTCGTCGCCGCGCCATCGCGGAACCACGTGGACATGGCAGTGAAAGACCTCCTGCCCAGCGGCTTGTCCCGCGGCGCTCGTGACGTTCAGCCCCTCAGGCTCCAGAGCGGTCTTGAGGATAGTGGCGACACGATGCACCGTGTCGGCGACGTGCCGGTGAGAAACCTCTGGGATATCCCATACATCCCGGGCATGGACGCGGGGAACGACCAGCGTGTGCCCTGGTGCCGCCGGACTGACGTCCAGGAACGCCATGGTGTGCTGGTCCTCGAGGACAACGTAGGAAGGCAGCCGGCCGGCCACGATGTCACAGAAGGTGCAGTCACTCACGCGCCCAATGATCGCAGTCAGCCAGCCCAGGCGCGTCCGGCCCGCATCGGCTCAGGCGCCAATGCCCGGTCGGTCGCCGGCTTGCGGTGCCGCGTCACCAGCAGGTCTGGTGACGGCGAACGCGGGGCGCTCTCGCTGCTCGTTGTCATCTTGTTCGTGGCATTAGCCGCGCTGGCAGGCTTAGTCGTCGACGGCGGGGCCAAGCTGACCGCGGACGAGAACGCCGACGCGCTTGCGCAGGAGGCAGCGCGCGCCGGTGCTACCACTGTCGATGCGTCCAGCGCCTATGCGTCCGGTTCATTCGTCGTGAACGACCAGCAGGCCATCGCCGCCGCCAGCGACTACCTCGCCGCGGCGGGTTACGACGACTACACAGTCTCTGCCGTTGGCAGCCGCGCGATCAGGGTCAGCGTGACCATTACAGAGCCGACCACGTTCCTCTCGCTGATCGGTGTGCACTCCTTTACCTGCACCGGCACTGCGACCGCGTCATTGGTGACCGGCGTGACAGGAGGGGCATGAGCTCGCGCGCACGGCCGCCCGGGTCTCCGACCGGGGGAGGGAGCTGCGGAATCCGGGTCCGCTACCGTCTGCGAGTGACCCGCCCGGCCTTGAGGGAGATCTCGTGCCAGTACCGCTACCGTCCGAGCTGCTTGACCTGCTGCGCCGCCCGAGCCTGTGCTTTGTGGCAACTGTCATGCCTGACGGCTCGCCGCAGCTCACCCAGACCTGGGTCAGCACCGATGGCCAGAACATCCTCATCAACACCCCGGACTGGTCGCAAAAGGCACGCAACGTCGCCCGTGAGCCGCGCGTAGCGGTCAACATCGTGGACGCGGACCACACCAGGCGCTACTTCGCGGTGCGCGGCCGCGTCGTCGCCGCCACCACCGAAGGCGGCGCGCAGAACATCGACGAGATCTCCGTGAAGTACCTCGGCCGTCCTTATCCGAACTTCAGCGGGCATCCCGAGACGAGGATGATCCTGACAATCGAAGCGGACTCCGTCCGCGGCGTGGGCGCGCGCTAGCCCTTTCGGCGGGCGCTCGGCGCGGCAACTCTTCGCTGGGCGGCACGGGCGGTGGTC
>JASHTT010000680.1 GCA_030040415.1 Streptosporangiaceae bacterium
GACGTGCTCTTGCTAGCTGCGAGAATCAGTGTCCCCATCGAGGGGCATCCTTCCGATTAGTTTGTGCTACCGCGGCCGGATGGCCGGGCCGACCCGCCGGGACGACGCAGCGGCAGCGTTGAATGGCGTGTCTGGAACCAACTGCCGAAGTGTAGCGGTGCCCACGCCTCGCACCAACAGGCTACGGCGTCTGGCGAGTGATCGGCACCAGCGGACCGCGAAAGCGACCAGATCTCGCACTTCCGGCCGGTCCGGCCAGAGCCGCCCGGTACGCCTGGTTTCAGTCGAAAAGGGTAGCTCCGGGGGCTGTCGGCGGCGTCTGGCGTGGCCAGGAGACATCCGGCGGCAGGGGCAGGCCCAGATGCTGCCAGGCCGCTGGCGTCGCCACCCGCCCTCTCGGTGTCCTGGCCATGAGGCCCGCCCTGACCAGGAACGGTTCAGCAACGACCGCCACGGTCTCGGCTTCCTCCCCGACCGCCACGGCCAAGGTCGACAAGCCGACCGGCCCGCCGCCGAACCTGCTGACCAGGGCCCTGAGCACGGCGCGGTCCAGCCGGTCAAGCCCGCTGTCGTCCACCTCATACAACTCGAGGGCAGCGCGTGCGCAGTCCCTGGTCACGACGCCGTCGCCACGCACCTCGGCAAAGTCGCGGACCCGCCGCAGCAGCCGGTTCGCGATCCTCGGAGTGCCGCGGGAACGGCCGGCTATCTCTTCCGCCCCGTCGTCGCGCAGCGCGATACCCAGCAGGCCGGCCGACCTGCGCACTATCACGCCGAGTTCAGCGGGATCGTAAAAATCCAGGTGCGCAGTGAAGCCGAACCTGTCACGCAAGGCGGCGGGCAGCAGCCCTGCCCTGGTGGTGGCACCCACCAGCGTGAACGGCGCGATGTCCAGGGGAATCGCCGTTGCGCCCGGCCCCTTGCCGATCACCACGTCCACCCGGAAGTCCTCCATGGCCAGGTAGAGCATCTCCTCTGCGGGCCTGGCGACACGGTGGATCTCGTCGATGAAGACGACCTCGCCCTCGCTGAGCGTCGACAAGATCGCGGCCAGGTCGCCGGAGCGCTCGATCGCCGGGCCGCTCGTGATCCGCAGCGGCGCGCCCAGCTCTGCTGCGATGATCATGGCGAGCGTGGTCTTGCCGAGGCCGGGAGGGCCAGACAGCAGCACGTGGTCCGGCGGCCGCCCGCGCCGCAGCGCGCCCTGCAGCACCAGCGACAGTTGCTCGCGCACCCGGTTCTGGCCGATCAGGTCGCCCAGCCGCTTCGGCCGCAGCGCGACCTCAGCAGCTCGCTCCTCGGCGTCGGACAGGGCCGAGATGATCCCGCGCGAGTCGCTCACCGGGCCAGCGCTGCCCTGGTCGCCGGGCCGATCGGTCACTGGCCCCCCAGAACTCGCAGCGCAGCCCGCAGCGCGACCGCGACGTCCGGCTGCTCACCGGTGTCCGCACCGCCCAGTTCCGGCTCGACGGCCGAGATGGCCTGCTCGGCTTCCCTGGCCTGCCAGCCCAGGCTGACCAGCCCGGCCCGGACCTGATCGCGCCACAAGGCGGGAGCACCTGTCTGCGCGCCCCCCGCGCCGACGGTCACGTGCACGTCCACGGGCGCCCCGAGCCGGCCGGCCAGCTCGAGCACGATCCGCTGCGCGCCCTTGCGTCCGATGCCCGGCACCGAAGTGAGCGCCGCCAGGTCCTCGGCGGCGACCGCCCGGCGCAGCGCGTCCGGGGTCAGCACGCCGAGCATGGCGAGCGCTAGGCGGGGCCCGACGCCGCTTGCCGTCTGCAGCAACTCGAAGGTGTTGCGCTCGTCGTCCGAGGCGAACCCGTACAGGGTGAGCGAGTCCTCCCTGACGACCAGTGACGTCGCCACCCTGGCACGCTCACCGAGGCGTAGTTGCGCGAGCGTCGCCGGCGTGCACTGAACAAGCAGCCCAACGCCGCTGACCTCGATGACGGCGCCGTCCGGAGCCAGGCCGGCCACCGTCCCGGTCACGTGCGAAATCACCGCTGGCCTCCTGACGCCGTGATCCCGGGAGTCGCCCGGGGGGACGAATGCTGCTGCGCGGCTGCGGTCAGCCTGGCGTGTGCGGTGCCCCGCCAGAGATGACAGATCGCGAGCGCGAGCGCGTCGGCGCTGTCGGCCGGCCGGGGCGGGTCGGGAAGCCGCAGCAGCCTGGTGACCATCGCTGTGACCTGGGCCTTGCCGGCCCGTCCGCTGCCGGTCACCGCAGCCTTCACCTCGCTGGGCGTGTGCAGGGCTACCGGCACGCCCAGCCGGGCCGCGCAGACAAGCGCCACGGCCGCCGCTTGGGCCGTTCCCATGACGGTGCGCAGGTTGTGTTGGCTGAAGACGCGCTCGACCGCCACCGCGTCCGGCCGGTGCAGGACGAGCCAGCGGTCGATCTCGCGCTCCAGGGTGAGCAACCGCGTGCCGATGTCGGCGGTAACCGGGGTGGTGATCACCCCGGTGCCGAGCAGCCGCAGCTGCCGGCCTGGCTCGCCCTCGACGGCGCCGAGGCCACACCGGGTCAGGCCGGGATCGACGCCCAGCACGCGCATCGGCCACCTTCCGGCTGCGGACGAACACCTGTTCGGGCAGACACGTTACCGGTCGGACCGGGGGTGACGACGGCGGCGCGCCGGAGCGGCGGGCCTAGTAGTAGTCGAGCTGGAAGGCGCGGGCCCCGAACGCGCAATCGAGCTCCGCGTCGGCCGCCGGGCTGCCGCCCGACGCGAGCCCGGTGAGCCGGAGCGTGCCCATCGGTGTCCCGGCGTACAAGGCGGCCAGGCCACGGGCTTCCAGCCGGACGGCGGGCCCGTCAGGATCGGGCCCTTCACCGGGCCGATTCAGCCTGCCCTCGCCGCCCGACACCTCCAGCGTCCAGCGGCCCCCGTTGCCTGGCAGCGCCACGTCGGTGATATCCAGCGGGACCAGCACACGGGCCGCCGCCGGGTAGCCGCGGCCTGCGACCGCCGCCGGAGCGTCCACGATGCGCAGCATCCACCGGTACCGGCAGCGCAGCTCGCTAACGGGCTCCCTGGTCAGCCAGCCAATAGCGTCGTCGGGTCCGACGCACGCCCGGACCCGCTCGGCCAGCGCCGCGTGCGAGGCCAGGATCTGCCAGAAGGCGCGGGTCGTCGCCGCAGAACCGGCGGTCAGCTCCCGGACGTCGAGCTCGCTGGTCCCGTGCGCCCACCGATAGCTGAGGAACCCGTCGTCGGCCAGGTAACCGAACTCATCCTCGTCGGCCAGCCAGTGCCGCAGCGACGGAGATCCGGGGTCGCGCGTGTTCGGGCCGCAGTGCCGAAGCTCCGCGTGCACCCGCCCTTTCACGCCGATCACGGCTTCGGCGTCGGCCGGCGTCGCGCGGCGCAGCTCAGTGCCGCCCGTCTGGTCCGGACCGGGCGCCACGAGCGCGGCCAGCGCTGCGGCGGGCAGCACCACCTCGTATTTGCCGCCGGCGAACTCCCAGCCGGCCGACCGGTACACCGGGCCGGTCGTCGGGTACAGCACTGACACCGGGTATCCGGCGGCGGCTATCCGGCCGAGCAGATCGGAGATCATCGCGCTGCCGACGCCGCGGCCGCGCTCTTCCGGCGCGACCTTCACGCTCACCACGGCCGCCATCGGCACGGACCGGCCGAGCCACCACTGCCGCATCGGCACGTACCTGGCGCTCGCGACCAGCCGGCTTCCGTCGAACGCGCCGATCGCCTGGCCCTTCGCGATGCTGGCCTCCGCGCTGGCCACCCAGGCCGTCCGGTGACCGGCGCCAAGCGGGCCGAAGGACCGCCGCCGCAGGTCGACCTCCGCCTCGATGTCGTCAGCGGGGCCTAGCTGGCGGATCTCCAGGCCGCCGAGGCGGCCGCCGGTCACCCGATCTTCTCCAGGATGTCGTCGGACACCGAGTAGTTCGCGTAGACGTCCTGCACGTCGTCGGAGTCCTCGAGCGCCTCGATCAGCCGGAACACCTTCTTGGCGTTGTCTTCGTCCAGTTCGACCTCGGTCGACGGCAGGAACGGGCGTTCCGCGGACTCGTAATCGAGCCCGGCGTCCTGCAGTGCACTGCGCACCGTGACCAGGTCGCCCGGCTCGCTGATGACCTCGAACGACTCGCCGAGGTCGTTGACCTCCTCGGCGCCCGCGTCCAGCACCGCGGCGACCACGTCGTCCTCGGTGGTGCCGTCTGCCTTCGGAACTATGACCACGCCGCGCCGGCTGAACAAATAAGCCACCGAGCCCGGGTTGGCAAGCGAGCCGCCGTTCCTGGTGAACGCGGTCCGCACGTCCGAGGCCGCCCTGTTCCTGTTGTCGGTCAGGCACTCAACGAGCACCGCGACACCACCGGGCGCGTAGCCCTCGTAGGTGATCGACTCGTATGCCGCCCCGCCGGCCTCGAGGCCGCCGCCGCGGCGGATCGCCCTGTCGATGTTGTCGTTGGGCACAGAACTCTTCTTAGCCTTCTGCACCGCGTCGTAGAGGGTCGGGTTGCCGGCCGGATCGGGACCGCCACTGCGGGCGGCCACCTCGATGTTCTTGATCAGCTTCGCGAACAGCTTGCCGCGCCTGGCGTCGACCGCAGCCTTCTTGTGCTTGGTTGTCGCCCACTTGGAGTGGCCGCTCATGACCGTTCCCTCACGATTTCGACGAACATCTGGTGGACGCGCCGGTCCGGCGTCAGCTCGGGATGGAAGGCGGTCGCGAGCACCGGCCCCTGGCGGACCGCGACGATCCTACTCGTGCCGGGCTCGATGGCGAGAACATCGACGCCGGGGCCGACGGCCTCCACCCACGGAGCCCGGATGAACACGGCCCGGTACGGCCCGCCGGCGATCCCGCGCACGTCCAGGTCCCGCTCGAACGAATCCACCTGGCGGCCAAAGGCGTTGCGCCGGACGGTGATGTCGATGCCACCCAGCGCCTGCTGCCCGGACGCCGGGTCACAGATCTGGTCAGCCAGCAAGATCATGCCCGCGCACGAGCCGAACGCCGGCATGCCGTCGGCAACCCGCTTGCGCAGTTGTTCGGCCAGGCCGAAGACCTCGATCAGTTTCCAGATCGTGGTGGACTCCCCGCCGGGGATGACCAGCCCGTCCACCCGGTCCAGCTCTTCTGGCCTGCGGACCGCGACCGGCCGCACGCCGCTGTCGCGCAACGCCCGCAGGTGCTCGGCGACGTCGCCCTGCAACGCCAGCACGCCCACCGGAGGCATGGCCTGGCTCGTCACGGCACTGGCTTTTGCGGCACTGCCCTGTGCGGCACTGCCTTGTGCGGCGCTGCCCGTCACCACCCGCGTCCGGCGTAGCGCTGCTGCGGCGCCAGGTCGTCCAGGTTTATCCCCACCATGGGCTCGCCGAGGCCGCGCGACACCTTGGCGACAACGTCAGGGTCATCGTGGAACGTGGTCGCCTTGACGATGGCGGCGGCACGCGCCGCGGGGTCGCCGGACTTGAAGATGCCGGAGCCGACGAACACGCCGTCGGCGCCTAGCTGCATCATCATCGCGGCGTCGGCAGGCGTGGCGATGCCACCGGCGGTGAAGAGCACCACGGGCAGCTTGGCTGCCGCGGCCACCTCGGCCACGAGCTCGTAGGGCGCCTGAAGCTCCTTGGCCGCCGTGAACAGCTCGTCCGCCGACAGGCCGGACAGCCTGCGGATCTCGCCGCGGATCGCGCGCATGTGCCGGGTTGCCTCGACCACGTTCCCGGTCCCGGCCTCTCCCTTGGACCTGATCATGGCCGCGCCCTCGGTCAGGCGGCGCAGCGCCTCGCCCAGGTTCGTGGCGCCGCAGACGAACGGCACCGTGAACTCCCACTTGTCGACGTGGTGCGCCTCGTCGGCGGGCGTCAGCACCTCGGACTCGTCTATGTAGTCGACGCCGATGGCCTGGAGCACCTGCGCCTCGACGAAATGCCCGATCCGGCACTTGGCCATGACCGGGATCGAGACGGCCGCGATGATCGAATCGATCATGTCCGGATCGCTCATCCTGGCCACGCCGCCCTGGGCGCGGATGTCTGCCGGCACCCGCTCCAGCGCCATCACCGCCACGGCACCCGCGTCCTCGGCGATCTTTGCCTGGTCGGGCGTGACGACGTCCATGATCACGCCACCCTTGAGCATGTCGGCCATGCCGCGCTTGACCCGGCTTGTACCCTTCTGCGCCGCCCCGCTGGTGCCCTCGGGCGAATCTGACACTGACACAGCAAACCTCGCTTTGGCTTCCAACCGACCCATCCCACGTCCCGCGCCAGCCCACTGCTCCACGCCGGCCGGCGACCCATCCATGGTAGGTGGTCGGCGCGCCACGTTGCCGCAGGTGATCCTCGACGTGCACCTTGCCCGGCGGGCGCGATCCCGTCAGGCAGCGGTGAACGCCAGGCGCCGGATCGGCTACCGGTCCGTCAGGTGCGGCATGTCGGCCAGGGACCCGGCCACGCCGGCCGGCACCAGCGAATCGTCGATCTCGAAGAACTCCGGGTTCGGTGCGGTCCCGGCGAGCCGCAGCGCACGGGCCAGCCAGCGGCGCCTGGCCTGCTGCGTGGCGGCCACTGCGTCGTTGTAGAACTTCCTGGCCAGGAACACCTGGTGGGCAGCCCCCTCGAGCTCGCTGAGCAGTTCCTCGGCACCGTCCTGCGCGACCAGCAGCTCCCGGAAGCCCGGCTGGCCGAACACCGCGCGCAGCGCCCTCGTCAGATCGCTTTCCGCCATTTCCCGCCCGGCGGGCGCGGACCTGGCGTCGTGCGCGGCGCTGGCGAGCAGCACACTGGTGGCCGGGTCGAGCACACCCGAGGAGGCCAGCTCGAGTGCCACGGCACTGCGCCGCAGCAGCGCGGCGTCAAGCGCGAAGCTTGCCGCCTCCAGCCGGGCATGCAGCCTGTCGAGGCGCCCGGCTCGCCAGGACGTGTAGACGCCGGACAGCGCGAGCACGGCGACCAAGACGATGATCAGGATGATGGCTGTCATCGCACGACGGCAACCCGCCCGGTCGCAGGCAGCACCGCCTGGTAGACGCGCAGCACGTCCCTGGCGATCACCGACCAGTCGTAGTCGCGCACGGCAACGGACGCGCCCGCCGCGAGCCGGGCACGCAAACCCGGATCGTCGAGCAGCTTGGCGACCGCGGCAGCCAGGTCATCCGGGTTGCCGGTCTCGAAGAGCTCGCCTGCCTCGCCGCCACGGAGTACCTGCCGGAAAGCGTCGAGGTCACTCGCCACGACCGGAGCGCCGGAAGACATCGCCTCGACCAGCACCATGCCGAAGCTTTCGCCACCGGTGTTGGGCGCGCAGAAGACGTCGACCGAGTGCAGCATCCGCACCCGATCCTCGTCGCTGACCAGGCCGAGCAGTACCACCCTGTCCCGGAAAGCCGCGGGGACCTGTGCCAGCACCTCGTCGGCGTCCCCGCGGCCAGCGATCAGCAGCCGGAGGTCCGGCCGCTGCGCCGCCAGCAACGCGAACCCGGCGAGCAGCACGTGCAGGCCCTTGCGGGGCTCGTCCATCCGGCCGAGAAAGCCAATGGTGCCGCCTTGACCGGGAAATCCCGGCAGCGGCTCGGCCTTCTCGTAGCGGCGGACGTTCACGCCGTTCGGGATCAGCACCGCGTCCCCGCCAAGGTGGGCCACCAGGGTCGACCTGGCGGCCTCGGCCACCGCGATGCGACCACTGATCTTCTCCAGCGCCGAATTGAGTATCGGCTGCGCGGCGTATAGCGCACGGGACCGCGGGATCGCTGCGTGCAAGGTGGCGACGATCGGGCCGTCGGCCGCCCAGCAGGCAATCAGCGACAGGCTGGGCGCTGCCGGTTCGTGGACGTGCAGGACGTCGAAATCGCCATCCTTGAGCCATCTGCGGACCCTGGCTACCGCCATGAAACCGAACGCCAGCCTGGCTACCGACCCGTTGTACGGCACGGGCACGGCCCGGCCGGCCGACACGACGTAGCTGGGCAACACCGCGTCGTCATCGGCGGGCGCGATGACGGAAACCTCGTGCCCGAACTCGAGCAGCGCCTCGGCCAGCCCGCTGACGTGCTCGCGGACCCCGCCGGGTACCTCCCAGTCATACGGGCAGACGATGCCGATCCTCATGTCAGCTCTTCTCCGCTGCCCTGCCCGTTCAGCGCCGCACGCGCGCGGGCAGCCTCCTGCCGCTCGGGGTCGAGGTCGGCGAGGAACACCGGCTGCAGCATGTGCCAGTCTGCCGGATGTTGCCTGATTCCGTCCTCAAAGAACCGCGCGACTTCCTGCATCATCGTCGCCATCTGCTCCTTCCGCGTGCCGACCGGCGGCACCGGGATCTCGCTGCCTATCCGCACCCCCCAGCCCGATCCCTCGAACCACAGCACGACAGGCATCAGCGCAGCGCCAGTCCGCACGGCCAGCAAGGCGGAGCCGGCCATCATCTTCGTCTTCTCGCCGAAGAAGTCGACCTCCTGGCCGCTGCCCGTCATGTCCCGGTCGGCAGGGAGCACGACGATGCCGCCGGCCCGCAGCCGCTGTGCCAGGATGCCGAATGGACGTGCTCCCCCGGAATCGGGCAGCACCTCCATGCCCAAGCCCTCGCGGAACGCGAGGAACTTCGCGTAGACCGACTCCGGCTTCAGCCGCTCCGCCACGGTGGTGACCGTGGCTGCGTGCTGGGCAACCATCCAGGCTCCGGCCTGATCCCAGTTTCCCATGTGCGGCAGCGCAAACACGATTCCCCGGCCAGCGGCGAGCGTCGCGAAGGCCTCGTCGAATGGCCCCTCCGTCCGCATCCCGTCGACCAACCGCTGCACGGGCATCACCGGAAGCCGGAACACCTCCAGCCAGTACCGGGCGTAGGAGCGCATGGACTCGCGCGACGTCGCGCGCAGTTTCTTGCCGTCGACCTCCAGGCCGAGCACCCGGACCAGGTTCGTCTCGAGCACTCGCACCTTCGGCCCTTCCCGGCGCCACGCAACGTCGGCGAAGAACTGGAAGATGTTCGCGGCCCACGTCTCCGGCAGCCGGCAGACCAGGCGCCACCCGAGGCCGTAGCCGGTCGCGATGGCCCTGTCCCTGAGTCCCTGCATCGCTATCGGCCGGGCCGCTCGGGAGGGACAGCACTCGCTGAGTCGTCGGCCGTGGCCCCGGACACGGTGGCCGAGTCCGGCCTCGGGCCCGACGCAACCGAGCCATTGGCCGCGCCGCCGGCCACGCTGTCCGCGCTGCCACCGTGCCGGGCGGCCGCCTCGCCG
>JASHTT010000681.1 GCA_030040415.1 Streptosporangiaceae bacterium
GGGCACGGTCCCGGTAGCAGAGAGCACGGGCATGTTCCGGGCGGACACGGCGGGAACGGTCCAAAGTTTGCCGAGTTCGTGATCACCGGTACCGGAACGCCCGGCTCGGGTGCGTACTGCATTTCCTACGACGGGCAGAGCTGCACGTTCAGCTGACGCTTCCAGGGCCCGCTGCACGGGTGGCCTGCACGGGCGGCCCAGGCAGGACGGCCCGCCGCCGTCCGTAGGCTGGTGTGCATGGTGCCGACGACCCCGCCCCGCGTCCTCGCGATCGCCGGCTCTGACTCGGGCGGCGGCGCAGGCATCCAGGCAGACCTGAAAACCATGCTCGCCCTCGGGGTGCACGGCATGACCGTCGTGTGCGCGGTCACCGCGCAGAACTCGCTGGGCGTGCAGGGCTACTGGGAGCTCCCGGCCGAGGCGGTACGGGCGCAACTCGACTCGGTACTTGGCGACATCGGCGCGCAGGCAATCAAGACGGGCATGCTCGCGTCCGCCGTGATCGTCGATGAGGTGTCCAAGGCGCTCGGGGACGTCGACGCCCCGATCGTCGTGGATCCGGTGGCAGTGTCCAAGCACGGCGACAGCCTGCTGTCCGCCGGCGCGCTGGAGGCGGTCAGGGACCGGCTGCTGCCGCTGGCGACCGTCGTCACCCCGAACCTGCTGGAGGCCGAACTGCTGACCGGGCTGACGATCGCCGACGAGGGGCAGATGCTGCGGGCCGGCCGCATGATCAGCTCGATGGGGCCGGCCTGGGTCCTGGTCAAGGGCGGCCACCTGACGGGCAGCCCAGTAGACCTGCTGCTGCACGGGGACGAGGTGACTCGCTACCCGGGTCAGCGGATCGCCAGCGTGCACACCCACGGCACCGGTTGCACGCTTGCATCGGCAATCGCTTCCAGGCTGGCGTTCGGCGATGCGGTTCCGGCCGCGGTCAGTGCGGGCAAGGAGTACGTCACCGGCGCTATCGCCGGCGGATTCCCGCTCGGAGCGGGGATCGGCCCGGTCGACCACGGCTGGCAGTTGCGGTCCGGTGCCCAGGCAACGAATCCTGCGGCACGGGAGACTGGAAAGACCGCGGGCCAAGCGCGCGGCTGAGGCTGGACGCTACGACTGCCGTCCGGCAGGGCGTCAGCGGCTGATCTTGCCAGCCTTGATGCAGGACGTGCAGACGTTCAGCCGCCGCGGCGTCTTGCCGACCATGGCGCGCACGCGCTGAATGTTCGGGTTCCAGCGGCGCGGCGTACGGCGGTGCGAGTGCGACACGTTGTTGCCGAAGCCCGGCCTCTTGCCGCACACATCGCAGACGGAAGCCACGGGATGCTCCAGTTGGGGTAGTCCAGACGGATCACTGAACCCAAGCTGCGTGGGTCAGTCGTCGAAGAATACCCGACCAACCTGGCCTGGCGCGAACCGGATACCGCGCTCGTCCGGGGGACGACCCCCAGGAACGCCCGGACGGACCGGGGGGCGACCCGCCGGAACCTCCGGCCTGGCCCGGGGACGACCCCGGTGGAGCGCGTTGGCGCGAGCCGACAGGTCAGTGACAGGGCTGCGGCCTATCCTGGCGGATGTGGCGGCGGCGCATGAGGCGGACGTGAGATGGCGCTCCTAACCGATCGCCTCGAGCTCGTGGTCGGCGGCGCCACGGCCAAAAAGCTGGCGACTCTTGACCTGCACTCGGTCGGCGACCTGCTCGGCTACTACCCCCGCCGGTACGACCAGCGCGGCGAGCTTACCGACCTGGTCGGGCTGCGGGACGGTGAGTACGTGACGGTCCAGGCTGAGGTCGTGTCCGCCGCAGAGCGCAGGATGCGCAACCGGCGGGGCACCATCCTCGAGGCGACCGTGACCGACGGCCGCGGCCGCCTGACGCTCACCTTCTTCGGCAGAGGCAGCCAGCAATGGAGGCTGCAGGAGCTCAGCCCCGGCGTGCGCGCGCTGTTCTCCGGCCAGGTGACCAGCTTCCACGGCAAGCGGCAGCTGACCCACCCGGAGTATGAGCTGCTCGGCACCGGCGGGGCCGGCGCCCGCGCCGCCGAGTATGCCAGCGAGCTGATCCCGGTCTACTCGGCAAGCAGCCAGATCCAGTCCTGGCGGATAGCGAAATCGGTCGGGCTGGCGATCGACGTGCTCGACGTGCCCGCGGACCCGCTGCCGCTGTCGGTCAGGCGCGCACACGGCCTGTGCGGCTATGCCGACGCGCTGCGCGGCGTTCACCGCCCGGTCGACCAGGCGGACCTGCGGCGGGCCAAGCAGAGGCTGAAATGGGACGAGGCCTTCACGCTGCAGGTGCTGCTGGCCCAGCGGCGGCTCGCGGCAGCCAGTTACACCGCGCAGCCGCGCCCGCCGGTGGAGGGCGGCGTGCTGGCAGAGTTCGATGCGACGCTGCCGTTCGAGCTCACGATCGGGCAGCAGCTGGCGGGCGCCACGATCGCCGACGAGCTGGCTCGCGACCAGCCGATGCACCGGTTGCTGCAGGGCGAGGTCGGCTCGGGCAAAACCTTGGTCGCGCTGCGCGCAATGCTGCAGGTCGTGGACGCGGCCGGGCAGGCGGTCCTGCTCGCTCCCACCGAAGTGCTCGCCCAGCAGCACTACCGGTCGATCACGAGCATGCTCGGGCCGCTCGGCATGGCCGGGCAGCTCGGCGGCGCCGAGCATGCGACCAGGCTCACGCTGCTGACAGGTTCGCTCGGCGCTGCAGCGCGCCGCCGGGCCCTGCTTGAGGCGGCTTCCGGCGAGGCAGGCATCGTGATCGGCACCCACGCCCTGCTCGAGGACCGGGTGCAGTTCGCAGACCTCGGCCTGGTCGTCATCGACGAGCAGCACAGGTTCGGCGTGGAGCAGCGCGACGCGCTCAGGGACAAGGTGGGCGAGGGCCGGCCCCACGTCCTGGTGATGACTGCCACGCCGATTCCGCGGACTGTCGCGATGACCGTGTTCGGCGACCTCGACGTGTCGACGCTGACCGAGCTGCCCGCCGGCAGGTCGCCCATCAGCACGCACGTGGTCCCGGTGGCGTCCAAGCCGCACTACCTGACCAGGACGTGGGAGCGCATCACCGAGGAAGTCGCGGCCGGCCGCCAGGCTTACATCGTGTGCCCGCGCATTGGTGGCGACGTCGACGAGGACGGGAACGACACGGCCGGCGGCAACGCCGGACCGAACGGCACGGCACCCGGGGCCGGTGACGGATCGTCGCGCCCGCCGGTCGCCGTGCTCGACCTGTACGCCGAGCTGGCTGCCGGGCCGCTGTCCGGCGTCAGGACCGCGGTACTGCACGGCAGGATGCCCAGCGACGAGAAGGACAAGCTGATGCTGGCCTTTGCCGATGGCACCGTGGACGTGCTGGTGACAACCACCGTGGTTGAGGTCGGCGTCGACGTGCCGAACGCCGTCGTGATGGTGATCATGGACGCGGACAGGTTCGGGGTCTCGCAGCTGCATCAGCTCCGCGGCCGGGTCGGCCGCGGCAGTCATCCCGGGCTGTGCCTGCTGGTGACCGAGGCGGCCGAAGGGTCGGCCGCGCGCGAGCGGCTCGACGCCGTCGCGAGCACCCTGGACGGCTTCGTGCTGTCGCGGCTGGACCTGGCGCAACGGCGCGAGGGCGACGTGCTGGGCACGGCTCAGGCCGGGCGCAAGTCGAGCCTGAAGCTGCTCCGGCTGCTAGAGGACGAGGACCTGATCGGGGAGGCCAGAGCCGAGGCCACTGCCCTGGTGGACGCCGATCCCGCCCTGGCAGACGAGCCTGGGCTGGCTGCTGCGGTGCTTGCGCTGGCCGAGGGAGAGCGCGCTGAGTTCCTGGAGAAGGCGTGAGACCGGGCGGCATGAGGCCGGCTGCCAGCGGGCGGCCCCGCGCGGGCATGCCGCCGCCGGCACGATGACCAGGATCATCGCTGGCCTGGCCGGCGGCCGGCGGCTGGCAACCCTGCCCGGCCGGTCTACCCGGCCGACCACCGACCGCGTGCGGGAGAGCCTGTTCGCGACGGTCACCTCGATCCGCGGCGGGCTTGCGGGAGATGCGGTCCTCGATCTGTACGCGGGCTCGGGTGCTGTCGGGCTTGAGGCGCTGTCTCGTGGCGCCACGGATGTCCTGCTGGTGGAGGCAGACAACCGGGCCGCCAGGGTGATCAGCGCGAACATCGACACCGTCGGGCTTGCTGGTGCGCGCCTCGTGCCGGAAAAGGTGCAGCGAGTCCTCGACCGCGGGCCAGGCGGGGCGCGGCCCAGGGACTTCGTGTTCGCCGATCCGCCGTACGCGATGCCGGACGCCGAACTCGCCGGGATGCTGACCGCGCTTGCCGAGCAGGGCTGGCTGGCTCAGGGAGCGCTCATCGTGGTGGAGCGCTCGTCGAGGTCCGGGCCGCTCGCCTGGCCGGCAGGCTACGAGTCCGAGCGGACCCGCCAGTACGGCGAGGCAACCCTCTGGTACGGTCTCGCCGCAGGCGGCAAGCTTGTGACAACATCGGCGACGGGAGCGTGAGTCGCGTGCGGCGTGTGGTCTGCCCTGGTTCGTTCGATCCAGTCACGAATGGGCATCTCGACATCATCACGCGTGCCGCCGACCTTTACGACGAAGTTGTCGTGGCAGTGGCCAGGAATCCGAGCAAGACGTCGTTGTTCACCGCGGCCGAGCGAGTCGAGTTGCTGCGTGAGGTAACCAAGAAGTACGACAACGTCCGGGTGGACAGCTTCGAGGGACTCACCGTCGATTTCTGCAAGGCCAACGGGATCTCGGCAATCGTGAAGGGCCTGCGGGCGGTCAGCGACTTCGACTACGAGATGCAGATGGCCCAGATGAACTACAGCCAGTCAGGCGTCGAGACGCTGTTCATGACGACCAACCCGCTGTACGCGTTCCTGTCGTCAAGCCTGGTCAAGGACTTCGCCAAGTACGGCGGCGACGTCAGCGGCCTGGTGCCAGGCCCGGTCCTGACCGCGCTGACCAGCCGCCTGGCCGAGTCGTAGCGGTGTCAGCCCGGGGACGACCCCCGGACCCCCGCGGTGTCAGCCCGGGGGACGACCCTCGGACCCCCGCGGGCCAAGTTGGGGAATCAGCGGCCCGGCCGGTAAGCTAGACGACTGGTACCAGTCTGCTTGACCTGGCCGCCAAGCC
>JASHTT010000682.1 GCA_030040415.1 Streptosporangiaceae bacterium
ATCAGGTACGCTAAACGTGGCAGGATGCGTTTCGCGAGCCACAGGGACATCGCGCGCGCAGTGGAGCGGGGGATACGGCGGGCGAAGTTGCCGGTCGCTTACTCGGCCGGGTTCTCGCCCCATCCGAAGATCTCCTACTCGGGCGGAGCGCCTACGGGTGCGGCAAGCGAGGCCGAGTACCTGGAGCTCTCGCTGACTGTGCGCATCGATCCCGATGCCGCCAGGAACCGGCTGGACGCTGCCCTGCCGGATGGGATTGATGTGATCGAGGTTGCCGACCTGGCCACCGCGGCTGCGCCGCGGCTGGAGGCGTCGCACTGGCTGGTGGAACTGCCAGGCGTCGCCGAGCAGGAGGCAGCCCGAGCCGTGCAGGCTTTCCTTGCCTCCGCTGCGGTGGAGGTCGATCGGCTGACTAACAACGGAATAAGACGGCTCGATGTGCGGGCCGGGGTGGTGTCGCTCCAGGCTGACCGGCGCGCCGATGCTGTCGGCCATCACCCTTATGCGATACTTCGAATGGTTGTTCGGCACTTGACCCCTGCCGTGCGACCCGATGACATCCTGACGGGGCTTCGCCTCGTGTCGGGCCTGGAGCTGGCCTCACCCGCGCGGGTGACGCGTCTGGCTCAGGGACCGCTGAGCGCTGACACCGGCGTTCCGCCGGTTGAGACGTGCGCGGCTGGTACGCCAGGCCTTGGCCGGCGAGACCCCGCACAGGGACAGGTAAAGACAGTGCGCACGGACGTGCGGGACGCCAGCGAGGCGTATGCCGCGGTGCCGAGCGCGTACGAACAGCTCCCGCGTGGCGCGGAGCGGCCCGAGGAGGTCGGCTGCGCCCGGGAGCCTGACGAGAGAGATCGCCCGAATGCTCGAAATCGAGCGACAGAACAACACAGAGCCGACGAACACGCAGCCAGTGGACACGCAGGCAGCGAACACAGTCTCGGCAGCAAACACAGGGCCGGCAGATCAGACAGCGCCGGCGGATCAGGCAACTGCGGCTGACACCGATAACGGAGGGCACGGGCGCAGCTTGCTTCGGCGAGCGCGCCGTGCGGTGACGCGGCCTGCTGGTCCGCCAGCGCCCGAGGCCCCAACTTCGCCGGTGGCCCAGTCTTCGGTGGACCCGTCCCCGCCGGGGGCACGGTCTTCGCCCGAGGTGGCGACGGCGCGTGCCGAGGCGGCAGCTTCGCCTGCCAAGGCGGCCGGTGGCTCCGGCAAGGCGGCGGACGGGCCGGGAGCCGACGGGCCCGCGGCGGACGCTGGTGCGGCCGGTCAGCAGGCGGCCTCGCCCAAGCGGCGGACGACCCGGTCACGGACCACACAGTCCGCTGACTCCGCTGCCCAGTCGGCGGATTCCGCAGCACCAGGGCAAGCCAAGGAGCCGTCGCGCACCGACCAGGCAGCGGAGACTCGCGGCGACTCGGCGGCTAGCCACTCGACGCCCGGCGGTGACCAGTCGGCCGGCGCCGACGCGCCCGGCAGCGATGCGGCTGGCACTGGCTCGACAGGCAGCCGCAGGCGCACCAGGCAGCCCGCGAGCAAGTCGGCGGCCGAAGGCCAGCCGGCCTCCAAGCGCGAGCCAACCTCCAAGCGCGAACCGGCCGCCGCGGGTCAGCCCGCTGCGGTTCAGTTCGCCGCTGGTCGGCCAGCCGGAGGCCCGCCCGCCGAGGACGGGCACGCCGGGCGGGGCGAACAGCCGGCCAGCGGACCGGCGAACGTGCGGTCTGCGTCGGCCGGGCCACCGCTGGTGATCTTCCAGGCGCCAGAGATGTCGAAGGAGTCGGGCCAGAAACCCGCACGCCAGTCCGTAGCACGGGAAGCCGAGGAAGCGGCCGGTCCCGAAGGCGAGGCCGGCCGTGATGAGGCCACCGGCAGCAAGCGCAGGCGGCGGGGTGGCCGGGGACGCGGCAAGAGCCGGGAAACCGGCGCCGATGGTGGCGACAACGACCAGCTGACCGCCGGGCAGGCTGAGCAGGCGGACGCTGGCCCGGGTCCGGCCGACAGCCAGGACGGCGCCGAGGACGACGCTGCGGGCACGGACCTGTCGCCGAGCGGGAAGCGCCGCAGGCGCAGGCGGCGGAGCGGATCGGGCGGCGACGCCGAGCTGGCGGCCGCGTCCGTGTCGCCCGACGACCCGCCTAACACCGTCGTGCACGTACGGACGCCCAGGTCGGCCGCCGAGGACGACGTCCGGGCCGTCAAGGGCTCGACGCGCCTGGAGGCCAAGCGCCAGCGCCGCCGCGAGGGCAGGGAGTCGGGGCGCAGGCGCCCGCCGATCATCACCGAGTCGGAGTTCCTCGCGAGGCGCGAGGCCGTCGACCGGATGATGGTGGTGCGCCAGCGCGGGGACCGCACTCAGATTGCCGTGCTCGAGGACGGCATCCTGGTCGAGCACTACGTCGATAAGGCCAGCCACCAGTCCTACGTCGGCAACGTCTATCTCGGCAAGGTGCAGAACGTGCTGCCCTCGATGGAGGCGGCCTTCGTCGACATCGGCAAGGGCCGCAACGCCGTCTTGTACGCCGGGGAGGTCAACTTCGACGCCAGTGGCCTCGAGGGTGAGTCCAAGCGGATCGAATCCGCGCTGAAGTCCGGCCAATCCGTGGTGGTTCAGGTCACGAAGGACCCGATCGGCCACAAGGGCGCCAGGCTGACGAGCCAGGTAAGCCTGCCGGGCCGGTACCTGGTGTACGTGCCCGGCGCGAGGATGACCGGCATCAGCCGCAAGCTGCCCGATACCGAGCGAAACCGGCTCAAGCAAATCCTCAAGCAGGTCATGCCCGAGAACGCCGGCGTCATCGTCCGTACCGCGGCCGAGGGAGCCTCGGAGGAGGAACTGGCGAGGGACGTGGCCAGGTTGTCCGCCCAGTGGGAGGCGATCGAGCGCAAGGCCAAGACGGCATCGGCGCCCGAACTGCTGTACAGCGAGCCCGACCTGACGCTGCGCGTGGTGCGGGACATCTTCAACGAGGACTTCTCCAGCCTGGTCGTCTCCGGTGACAGCGAATGGGACCTGGTGGAGGAGTACATCCGCTACGTGGCCCCGCACCTGGCCGACCGGATGCAGCAGTGGACCGACGATAAGGACGTGTTCGGCGCCTACCGCATCGACGAGCAACTGGCGAAGGCACTGGAGCGCAAGGTCTGGCTGCCGAGCGGCGGGTCCCTGGTCATCGACCACACCGAGGCCATGACCGTGATCGACGTCAACACCGGCAAGTTCACCGGGCAGGGCGGCAACCTCGAGCAGACTGTCACCCGTAACAACCTGGAAGCCGCCGAGGAGATAGTCCGTCAGCTCAGGCTCCGCGACGTCGGCGGCATCGTCGTGATCGACTTCATCGACATGGTGCTGGAGAGCAACAGGGAACTTGTCCTGCGCAGGCTGCTGGAGTGCCTGGCCAGGGATCGCACCAAGCATCAGGTGGCCGAGGTCACCTCGCTGGGTCTCGTGCAGATGACGCGCAAGCGCGTCGGCTCCGGCCTGCTCGA
>JASHTT010000683.1 GCA_030040415.1 Streptosporangiaceae bacterium
CCAAGGGCTGGGCTGGCGGCTCGACGCCGACTTCTCTAGCGGCCCGGACTTCCGGGTGGTGCAGATGGACCCGCCCGGGTCCGCCTGCTCCGTGATCTTCGGCAGCGGGCTCACGACTGCCGCCCCGGGTTCCGCCGATGGCCTGCAGCTGATCACCAACGACATCGAGGCGGCTCGGGCGGAACTAGCCAGCCACGGCGCGCCCGTCAGCGAGGTGTTCCACGATGCCGGCGGCGTCTTCCACCACGCCGGAACCGCTGGCCGTGTCGCCGGCCCGGCGCCCGACCATAAGAGTTACGGCTCGTGGGTCTCGTTCACCGACCCGGACGGCAACTACTGGTACGTCCAGGAGATCACAACCCGCCTGCCCGGGCGGTCGACCTCGGCGCTTGCCGCGTTCGACTCGGTGGCCGGGCTCGCGCAGGCGCTGCGCCGGGCGGCAGCCGCGCACGGGAAGCACGAGGAAGAAATCGGTCATGCCGATCCGGACTGGCCGGACTGGTACGCGCAGTACATGGTGGACGAGTCGGCCCGGCAAGGTGCGCCTTCATGAGCGAATTCGACTACGACGTCATTGTGCTCGGGGCCGGCTCACCGGGCGAGCACTGCGCCGGAGAACTCGCCGACGGAGGCATGAAGGTGGCCGTGGTCGAACGGGACCTGGCCGGCGGAGAGTGCTCGTACTGGGCGTGCATCCCATCCAAGACCCTGCTGCGTCCCGGGGAGGCCGTGCACGGCGCGGTCGAGGCGGCGGCCAGCGCTGAGGTCGACGTCGCCGCCGCGCTTGCCTACCGGGACTTCATGGTCGGCGACTACTCCGACACCGGGCAGGTGGCCTGGCTGGAAAGCAAGGGAATCGCCCTCATCCGGGGCACCGGCACGCTGGCCGGGCCGGGGGTTGTCGAGGTCGGGGGCAAGCGCTACTCGGCGCTGCATGTGGTGGTGGCGACGGGCTCGGACCCGGTGCTGCCGCCGGTGCCCGGCCTGCGCGAATTGGACGGCGTGTGGGGCAGCCGCGAGGTGACCAGCATGAAGGCCGTCCCGCGCAAGCTGCTCATACTGGGTGGCGGGCCGGTCGGCGCCGAGATGGCTCAGGCCTGTCACCGGCTGGGTGCCGACGTGACGCTGGCCGAGGCCAGCTCGCACGTGCTCGCTCGCGAGCCGGCACCGCTGGGCGAGGCGCTTGGCGAGGAGTTGAGCCGGGATGGCATAGAACTAATCCTCGGCTTGAAGGTGACGGGGGCCCGACGAGAGGGCGAGGACTACGTCCTGGTCCTGGAAGACGGCCGCGAGTTGCACGGCGACCGCCTGCTGGTGGCTACTGGCCGCCGGCCGCGACTGCCCGGCGGCCTGGAGAGCGTTGGGATCACCGCCGGACCGCATGGCATCACCGTCGACTCGCGGCTGAGCGCGGGGGATCGGCTGTGGGCAATCGGCGACGTTACCGGCATCCGGCTGCTCACCCACGTCGGCAAGTACCAGGGCGAGGTTGTCGCGTCGAACATTCTCGGCGAGGAGCGCGAGGCCCACTACGAGGCCATACCCGACGTGGTCTACACAGATCCGCAAGCTGCCTCGGTCGGCGACGGCAATGCGCGGTTCAGCGCCACCGTCCCGGTAACCGAGGTGGCGAAGATGGCGACGTACGACCATGACTACGCGAAGTCCAAGGGATTCCTCACGCTGCTGTCCGACGGCGAGATCCTCACCGGCGCCTACGCGCTCGGTCCTGAAGCCGGCGAGTGGTTGCAGCAGGCCACGCTGGCCATCCGCGGCCGCGTGCCGCTGCAGGTGCTGCGTGACGTGATCCAGCCGTTCCCCACCTTCTCCGAGATCTACGTGGCCGCGCTGAAGGCACTGCGGAGCCAGATCGCGAGCGCCAGCTAGTGGGCCGGATCGTGACGGCTGCAATTGGCGTGCTGCCCGACGACCTCGCCGGGCGGCTACGCGGCGAAGACGTGCCGACCTGGCGGCCGCCGATGCTCGCCACCCTCACTGAGGAACGCTTCTCCGATCCAAACTGGATCTTCGAGCGGAAGTTCGACGGCATCCGCCTGCTCGCCTTCCGTGACGGGAACAAGGTGACGCTGCGCTCGCGCAACGACCTGCCACTCGAAGACACCTATCCGGAAATAGCCGATGCGCTGGCCGCTCAGGACTGTCCGCGCGTCGGCATCGACGGCGAGGTCGTCGCCTTCGAGGGTCGCCGGACCAGCTTTGCCCGCCTTCAGGGTCGCTCGGGCCTGCACAACGAGGCCGCGGCCCGGGCCAGTCGGATCGCCGTCTACTACTACGTCTTCGACTTGGTGCATCTTGACGGCTTCGACACCACGAGCTTGCCGCTGACGTGGCGCAAGCGGCTGCTCCGCAAGGCGTTGACGTTTCAAGATCCGCTGAGGTTCACTACGCATCGCGTGGGCGCAGGCGAGGAGGCGTACGCAGGCGCGTGCAGCCGCGGCGATGAGGGCGTGGTCGCGAAACGCTCGGACTCTGAGTACGTCGCCGGCCGCTCACCGAACTGGCTGAAGTTCAAGTGCGTCCGCGATCAGGAATTCGTTATCGGCGGCTTCACAGCACCGAAGGGCAGCCGCGTCGGACTTGGCGCGCTTCTGGTCGGCTACTACGCCGGGGATCAGCTGGTGTACGCCGGCAAGGTCGGGACCGGATTCTCCGAGCCAGTTCTCCACCAGTTGCGTGAGCGGCTGGATGAGCTGGCGCGCGAGCACTCCCCGTTCACGCGCGGTCAGCTCACGGAACGCGACGCACGTTGGGTAGCGCCGGAAGTGGTTGCGCAGATCGGCTTCACGGAGTGGACACGTGACGGCAAGCTCCGCCATCCGCGCTACCAGGGCCTGCGTTACGACAAGGCAGCTCGCGAGGTGGTCAGGGAGTCTAACTGAGCGGAGGTCCCGCCAAACCGGGCGAGCTCGTGAATTGCGCCGCGCAACCACTCGCCGGCCAATGGCGTGGGCGACTAAGTTCAGCATTATGGGACTCTTTGACATGCTCGAAGCTCGCGGCGCGTATGACCAGGTTTATGGCGGCGGAATGCCGCATCACGACGTGACGCATGAACTGCTGGCGGGCGCTGCCGGATTCGAGGCAGTCCGCATGTACGAGCATCACCGTGAGCGGGAAGGCATCGTCGAGCACCACGGGCTCGGCAAGGAGCTGCTGGCAGGGTTCGCCGCCGCGGAGGTCGACAAGCACTTCGACAGTGGCCGCATGGGCCACCTGGACCGCGAGCAGGCCAGGCGCCAGGCCCGGGAACAAGCCGACTACCTGTGGCAGCAGCATCACGGGGGTTATTGACCGGCTGGCGCGGCCATGCGGGCGGCCTTCTTCCTGTTGTGCGTGCCGTAGCCGACTGTCCATGCAAACAGGAGTGCCACGAACACGAACGGCATGACCTTGGAGATCACCAGAGCCATCCCGGTCGATGTGGTGAGGGCGATTATGACCCGCAGAACGGCTTCGATGACAAACGCCACGCCCCAGACGGCGGTCATGACCCGGAATACTCGACGGAAACCCGCGTAGCTGTGCCAGAGCATGGTCATTTCCCGGCCCTTATCGGTATCCGGCCCGGCGAACTCCCTGGCGAACCCGAACATCAGCGGCTGCCGCGTGAACAGCGAGCCGAGTAGCCCGACGGCGAACACACCGGTGGGCACTGACCCCTCGATGAGCAGCAGCCGGGCGTTGTGACTGACCAGGCCAAGCACCGTTCCAACGCCGATCCCGGTCAGCACTAGGGCACCCACGACTTCGAGTCGCCGGTGCCTGATGCCATCAACGCTGACGGGAATCGCTGGGAACACCCCGCTGAGGAGCAGGGACGTCACGGCCGACATGCCTGCCGAACGCAGCAGGTTGTAAGCCACCAGTGGCGCGACGACGTCGAAGATCACGATCACGGTGACCGAGCGGAGTCGGCTGCCTTTCGCCGCACTTGCGCGGGTGTCGTGAGTGGCGTCATTGCTGGCGTCCATGCGAACGGACCTCTCGCGATGCTGCGAAGACCGCGCCTGGCCCAGGGCCCGTGGCCTGCCCCTGTGCAGCCACCTGACCCCGGCCGCCGCCCGCAGTCCTCTTGCTGTTGCCAGCATAGGTCGTTTCGACCTATGCTGGCAAGGTAGATTGCATGCCATGTCCGAACGGCAGCTGACCGCGTTCGAGCACATCCTGCTCGGCCTGGTCTGCCTGGCTCCGTCATCCGGCTACGACCTGAAGCGGATCTTCGCGGTCACGCCCATGGGGGTCTACCAGCCCAGCTCTGGCGCGCTCTATCCGGCGTTGCGTCGCCTGGAACTCAAGGGCCTTGTCCAGGCCCAGGCCGCAGCTGACGGCGTCACAGAGTCAGCCCGTCGTCGCCGCGTCTACGAACCGACGCAGGCCGGCCGGGACGCCCACATGGACTGGCTGCGCACGCCGGTGGAAGCCGGGACGGTTGGGCGCGACCTCGGCCTGCATCTGATGCGCTTCGTAATGATCGAGAACGTGTTCGCGCCGGAAGAGGTGGTCGCATTCCTGCAGAGCCTCGCGGACGCGCTCGCGGCGTTCGTCGCGCAACTGGAGAACTATGCCGCGGTCACCGACCACGGCAGCCGCCATCCGGCGCTTGCGCTCGAGCACGGAGTGGCGATCCACCGGGCGAGCCTGAGCTGGGCCGAGCGCACCATCGCGGCGCTGTCTGCCGAATCCGGTAACCGCTAGCCGGCTCTGCCGGGATTGACCCGAGTCCGGCGAGCCGGAGCCGACCCCCGGTGTCGCCATAGCCACCCGCCTGCGGCGATCAGGATGCCTCCCCTGAGCCAGACATCCGCCAGGTTGAAGGTCGGGCCGTAGAACCAGACATGGAGCCAGTCGACGACGCCGCCATGCAGCGCGGCGGGCGGCCGCGTCATGCGATCGATCAGGTTCCCGGCCGCACCCGCGGCAGCGAGCGCGGCGCCGAAGCTTTCAGCTCGGCTGTTAGCGCGCAGTGCCCACGTTCCCAGCAGGATCACCGCGGCATACGCGACGGCGGTGAGTACCGGTTCGTAGCTTGCGCCGAGCCCGAAGGCGGCACCGTGATTGATGACAAGCCGGAGTCGTAGCAGCCCCCCGGCAACGGTGATAATGCGCCCGTCGGAGAGCCGGGACAGCGCCCATTCCTTGGTTGCGACGTCGGCTCCAATCCCGAGCGCTGCGACCAGGGCACACCACAGCGCCCGTCTCACCGACAAATGCGCAGCTGCCACGCGCAACCGCTTCGCTGCCTCCCGCGGAGCTGCGATGCATGCCATGTAACCAACCCTGCCTCGCTGGCTGCTGCCAGTAGTCGGCCTAGGGCAATGCGCTTGCAGCGGAACTTCACAGCGCGACAAGTGGCCCGCCGCTTAGCTTAAATCTAAGATCGCTGGGCGGCAGCCTGCCCAGCCGGTGCCAGCGGGCGCCGCCCCCGTCTCTTACGGGCGAGCTCGGCGCCCGCCGGGACCAGGCAGGGTGAGCTCCGCCCTCCGGGTTCCGGGTCGCCTGGATACGCGCCTTGGCGCAGAGTTGCCGACCCGCCTGGCATCCGTCCTGCTCGTCCGGCTGGCCGGTGCCTTAGCGAGCGCCGGGATCGGCGTACCCGAGGTCGCGATCTTGCGCACCACGTGATGCCCCGCCTCGACCTCGTGACTAGCCGCGGTGATACCCGCCGCATGGTGCAACCGCTGAAGATCCCGCAGCTGCGCGCGGTCGGCGAGAGTCACCACCATGCCCGGCGCACCGGCTCTGGCTGTGCGGCCTGATCGGTGCAGGTAGTCCTTTGGGTCGCCCGGCAGGTCGTACTGCACGACGAGATCGACGTCGTCGACATGGATGCCGCGAGCGGCGACGTCCGTAGCGACGAGCACGCGTGGGTGGCCGGATGCGAAGGCGTCAAGGGCCCGCTGCCGCTGGCTCTGACTGCGATCACCATGGATGGCGGCCGCGGCGACGCCTTCCCTGGCCAGCTGCTTGGCTAGCCGGTCGGCGCCATGCTTAGTGCGGACGAAAAAGAGCGTCCTTCCCGGGCGCCCGGCGATTTCAGCCGCCACCTGCACCTTTTCCTGCGCGCTCAGCACGAGCACGCTGTGCTCGGCAGGACTGACCGTCGCCGCGGCGACCGCGTGCAACGCGGGGTCGCTGACGTAGGAGGTCACCAGCCGGCCGACGCCCCGATCCAGAGTCGCGGAAAAGAACATGCGCTGACCGCCTGGCGGCGTTTCATCGAGGATCCGGGTAACTGCCGGCATGAAGCCAAGGTCGGCCATGTGGTCAGCCTCGTCGAGGACCGTGACTTCTACGCCGCTTAGCCTGCAGGCGCCCCGTTCCATCAGGTCTATGAGTCGGCCTGGTGTGGCAACGACGACGTCCGCGTCCCGCACGTTGCTGATCTGCCGCCCAATCGGCACGCCACCGTAGACCGTCGCGGTGCTGACGCCAACGGAGCGGCCGAGCGGCCGGAGGGTGTCTGCGACCTGCTTGGCCAGTTCCCGAGTCGGCACGAGGATCAGTCCGCCGGGGGCTTTCGGCTGTCGCGGGGAGGTCCTGGCGGCAAGTCGTGAGAGCAGCGGGATGCCGAACGCGAGCGTCTTGCCAGATCCGGTCTGCGCCCTGCCGAGCACGCTGCGGCCCTCCAGCGCATCGGGAATGACCCTGGCCTGAATCGCGAACGGTTCCCGGATGCCTCCTGCAGCGAGGGCACTGACCAGACGCGCATCAACCCCGAGCGCCGCGAACGCGACCGCCGGGGGTTGCGGTACGGCTGCCGCGGCGGCTAGGGCCTGCTCGAGTGCGGAGTGCGGGTCACGACGCCGCCCCGGCGGGCGTTTGCCGGCCGGACGACCGCGGCGCTGGGCTTGCTGGCTGCCGGGATGAGAGGACGTGCGAGGGTGACGTTGGCTGCGGGGCACGCTTGAGCTCCATCAAGGTTCGGGGGTCGCGTAATGTTCAGAGACGTCTGCGAGAGCGCTAAACCGCTACCTGACCGAAACCGGACTGCTCACACAAGCGACCGCGCGGGCCGCTCACCCGCGTGAGTGGCGGCAAAGACCGCCGCCGTCAAGTGTAGGGCCTGTCGCACAGTGCGATGTCTGCCGATCGACGGCCGCGTGCGGGCCGGGCGAGCTTCGCCCGGCCCGCACGCTAGCTATCCGCCAGCCTGCTCTCAGGCTCTAGTCATCGAGGTTCGGATCGACTGCCGTCCCGTTCTTGCCCGGTCCGCCCTTCCGGCCGGCCTGGCCGTTGACACCTGGCGAACCACTTGCGGCGCTCGACTTATAGGACCCGTTCTCGCCGCCGGCACCGCCCTTGCCCCCGTCGCCGCCCTTGCCGGCCGCTCCGCCTGCGCCGCCCTTGCCGCCTTCCACGACGTCGTGGCTGAACTTCAGGCTGCGAGTGGTTGCGGACGGGGCGAACACAGCTCCGCCCTCCGCGTCGCCACCGGGACCGCCGTCTGCGCCGTTTGCCCCGATCCCGCCGGCTCCGCCGGTCGCGCCGATTGC
>JASHTT010000684.1 GCA_030040415.1 Streptosporangiaceae bacterium
TACATCTGCCATTCCTTGTTGATCGTGTTCATCCACCGGCCGAAGAACCGGTAGAAGAAGCCGCGCTTTTCCAGCTGGGCCTCTAGCTCAGCCTCGTCGTAATCCCCGCGGCGCATCGAGCGGAACACCCGGACGATGCCGCCGAGGATCACCAGGTTGAGCAAGCCGATCAGGAACAGGAAGGCCGCGGACACGATCGTACCGAAGGTGCCGCCGAAGGACTCCAGCGATGAGTTGGAGTGGGTCACCGCAGGCAGCACCGTCTTCTCGGCGACGATGATCCCGACTCCCATTGCGACCACGATCGTGGAGTGGCCCAGGGAGAAGAAGTACCCGTAGGCGAACGGACGCGGCTTGTCCGTGCCCGTCCGCTGGTTCATTGACTTGCGGGTGGTGTTGTCGATCGCGGAGATGTGGTCGGCATCGAACGCGTGCCGCAAGCCGAGCGTGTAAGCAAGCACGCTCGTGCCGATACCGAAGAACTTGTAGTGGGTCGGCAGGACGTAGATAAGGAAGACCGCGAATCCCAGCGCGTGCAGCAACACGATCGTCCCGTACATGCCGATCACTCGGCGGCGCTCCACCGGGGTCAGCGCAGCGAACGACTCGCGGATCATCACGCGGAAGCCGGGCTTGTCTGTAGCGGCAACCGCCGACATAAGGCCCTCCCGTCCGCGGTGTGGCACGATGCGGCGTCGCTCGCACGCTAACCCAGTTGCGAATAAGTTGCAAGTACTTGTTCTGCGCATCTGTTGCCTGATGGCAGGCAGGCCTAGCATCGTGGAGGTGAACTCCGAAGGCCCCGTGGTGCAGGCACCGCCGACGGACGGTGTCATCGATGACATTCTGGCCACGCTCCGGCAGCGCGGTGGCCGCGCTACCCACGCCCGCAGGCTCATCCTGGGAGCGCTGCTGCAGCCCGGTCATCACCGGGCTGAGGAGATAGCCGCCGTTGTCCGTAAGCAGGCGCCCGATGTCCACCTGACCACCGTCTACCGCAACCTCGACGAGTTGGAACGCCTGCGCATCGTCGACCGGACGTATGTCAGCCACAGTCCCGCCACCTTCCATCTCGCCTCAGTAACCCACGGCCACCTGGCCTGCCAGGTGTGCGGTTCCATCGATGACCTGCCCGCTGAGGCATTCGCGACTCTTCGCGAGATTGCGATGACTGAGCATGGCTTCCAGATAACTCTTGATCGGTTCGCCATTCCCGGACGATGCGCCCAGTGCCAGTAGCGCCGACGTGGCCTTGGAACGCGCCCACACCCGCTAAATCGAAGCTCAAGTAATTGCGCATAAGTTGCAGTTACAATGATCTCGCAGCGGGTACGACTGGCCAAGGCCGGCGCTTGCGAGCCCGCCTGACCTAACCGGAGGCTGACCGAATGAGCGTGTACTCGCTGCCAGACCTGCCGTACGACTATGCCGCCCTCGAGCCGCACATCAACGGCCAGATCCTCGAGCTCCACCACGACAAGCACCACGCGGCGTACGTCAAGGGCGCCAACGACACGCTTGACCAGCTCGCCGAGGCGCGCGAGAAAGGGAACTTCGGTACCCTCGTTGGCCTGGAGAAGACCCTGGCCTTCAACGTATCCGGCCACCTGCTGCACACCCTGTACTGGCAGAACATGTCGCCCGACGGCGGGGGCAGACCTGACGGAGATCTGGCGGAGGCGATCACCGAGCATTTCAGCTCGTTTGAGGCGTTCCACGGTCAGCTCACGGCGGCGACCACCGGTGTCCAGGGGTCCGGCTGGGGCGTGCTCGTCTACGAGCCGACGGCGCGCAAGCTCCTAGTCGAGCAGGTCTATGACCACCACGGCAACGTCGCGCAAGGCTCACTCCCGCTGCTGGCCTTCGACGCCTGGGAGCACGCCTACTACTTGCAGTACCGCAACGTAAGGCCAGATTTCGTCAAGGCGATGTGGGAAGTGGTCAACTGGCCGGACGTCGCGGCCCGATACGCCGCCGTCGCCACCTGAACCCGATCAGCGCATGACCGGCGAGCCTGACCAGCTTCTGGGGGCCGTGCTACCGCAGGCCCTGGAAGTCATGACGGCATTCACGCAGTCCCGTGACGATCCGGCCTTCTACTGGGACGCCATCGCGCGCGTGCTAGCCGACGCCGAACCCAGCGACGACAGCAGGACTCCGGTGGCCAGGCTGACCTTCGGCCTCTCGGCGCTGGCCGGAATCCTGCTGGACGACCTGAGCATCGCTAGCGGGCAGGAGCCCGCACAGATTCTGGCGGACGTGCACCGCCGGTATCTCGCCGCATAACCGCGTAGCTGGGCACTGCTGGCGGAGGCGGGTCAGGTAGGTCCAGCCGGTCGCAAGCGATCAGGACGGCGGCGCGGACCGATTGCTCGCGTATCTGCCACGGCAGCCCTACGCGTCGGCTGGTCGCAAGCACAGCCATATACGACGAGAATAGCCCCGACCCTAGGAAGGCGAGACCGCTGACTTTGCAGCGGCCGCCGAGCGCTCGGTAAGGGGGCAGTGGTGCTGGTCGTGATCGGCGGTGGGCCGTACGGGATCGCCACGGCGGCGAAGGCAATCGAAGCGGGGATCGAGACCGTGGTGGTCGGGCGCCCGCTTGGTTTCTGGACCGACAACATGCCTGCCGGCATGTACCTGCGCTCGGGCCCCGACTGGCATCTTGACGCCTCAGGGGTGGACACTTTCGAGGCGTTTCTTGAGGAACGCGGGATTGCGCCCGCGGACATAGACCCGATACCGATTGCCATTTTCCTGGACTACGCTGCCTGGTTCCAGCGTCGCAAGCACGTCACCGTGCGGGAAGCCCTGGTCACGGCCCTGAGCGCAAATGGGGATGGATCCTTCCACGTCACCCTGGACAACGGGGAGACGCTAGCCGCCGAGTCGGTGGTCGCCGCTCCAGGCGTGCGGTATTTCCAGAATCTGCCCGAGTGGAGCACGTCGCTGCCCCCAGGGCTGTCCTCGCATACCTGCGAACTTGTCCGCTTCGAGGACTTCGAGGGCGCCCGGGTGCTCATTGTCGGCGGCCGGCAGAGCGCCTACGAATGGGCCGCCCTGCTCGGCGAACACGGAGCCGAGCGGATCGACATCGTGCACCGCCATGACGTGCCCCGCTTCGCGCGGGTCAGCTGGAAGTTCGTCGATCCCTACGTCGAGCAGACACTCGCCACGGCAGGCTGGTGGCGGCAACTCCCTGCTTCCAAGCGCGATGCGATCGCCCGCGAGTTCTGGGAGGTGGGCCGCCTCACCCTCGAGTGGTGGCTAACTCCGCGGCTGCAGGGCGACCGATTTCATCGCCGGCCCGGCGTGTCAGTTGTTGCCGTCACGGCTGAGGATCCGGCTGCCGTACGGGTGCGGCTGAGCGACGGAACCGAACTCAGCGTCGACCGGATCGTGTGTGCTACCGGCTACAAGGCGGATCTGGACCGGGTGCCGTATCTCGCCGGGGTACTCGACCGCATCAGGGTTGCCGACGGCTTTCCGGTGCTTGACGAGACCTTCCAGACGAGCCTGCGCGGGCTGTACCTGCCGGGCTTTACGGCCACGCGGGACTTCGGCCCGTTCTTCGGCTTCACGAAGGGCTGTCCCGCTGCGGCCGAGATTGTCACACGTGGCCTGACGCAGCGTGGAGTTTGATCTTGGTCAGCCCTCTCGCATCGATCCTGGCAGTCCTGCCGACTTTGGCGGGTCAGCCAGGACCAGGGGAAGGAAGATGCGGTCGACGACCTCGGTCAGGGTGTCGTCGGGTACGGGCGCCCGGGTCATGATCAGGTCGTGGCGGACGAGGTCCACCGGCAGCGAGGCGATCCGCGGGCTGAGCCGGGCGGGGTCGATCTCGCCACGCTCGACAGCGCGCTGGATGACGGCGGCCATCCTGCTGGGCGTTCCGGCGAGTGCCCGCTCCCGCAGGTCCGAGGGCGAGAGCCCGGTGGCGTCGAAGTAGTC
>JASHTT010000059.1 GCA_030040415.1 Streptosporangiaceae bacterium
CTCCGGCTGCTCGACGATGCCGACGTGCTGGTCGAGGGCTTCCGGCCGGGCGTGGCCGAGCGGCTCGGCTTCGGGCCCGACGCGTGCGCTGAGCGCAACCCCCGGCTCGTCTACGCCCGGATGACCGGCTGGGGTCAGGACGGACCGCTGGCGCCGACTGCCGGGCACGACATCGACTACATCGCGATCTCCGGCGCCCTCGGCCGGATCGGCCGGGCCGGCCAGGCTCCGGTGCCGCCGGTCAACCTGGTCGGCGACTTCGGTGGCGGCGGCATGCTGCTGGCGCTCGGAGTCTTGGCCGCGCTGGTCGAGCGGGCCGGCTCTGGGCGCGGTCAGGTGGTGGACGCGGCCATGGTCGATGGCTCGGCGCTGCTGACAGCGTTCATCCACGGCCTGCGCGCGTCTGGCATGTGGCAGGACGAGCGAGGCAGCAACCTGCTCGACGGCGGCGCGCCGTTCTACGACAGCTACGCCACCTCGGATGGCGAGTACATGGCCGTCGGCGCCCTTGAGCCCCAGTTCTACGCCGCGCTGCTGACCGGTCTCGGGCTAGCCGGCGCTGACCTGCCGGCGCAGCTCGACCGGGCAGGCTGGCCGGTGCTGCGGCAGCGCTTCGCGGCGGCCTTCGCCAGCCGGACCCGCGCGGAGTGGGAGGAGGTGTTCGCGGGCACCGACGCCTGCGTGGCGCCGGTGCTCGGGATGGCCGAGGCCGCAGCCCACCCGCACGCCGTGGCCAGACACTCCTTCGTCGAAGTGGACGGCGTGACACAGCCGGCGCCGGCACCCCGGTTCTCCCGCACGGCCGCGGCCAGGCCCGCGCCGCCGCCCCGGCCGGGCGCCGACACCGACTCCGTGCTGGCAGGCCTCGGCCTGACGGCAAGTGAGGTAGCCGGGCTGCGCGCCAGGGGCGTGGTTGGCTAGCAGGCTGGCCCGTCGCGCGCTGGCGGCCGCACGCCATCCGCAAGACCGGGAGATCCTCAGGCTGGCCGTGCCCGCGTTCGGCGCGCTGGTCGCCGAGCCGCTGTTCCTGCTGGCCGACTCGGCCATCGTCGGCCGGCTCGGCACGGTACCGCTCGGCGGGCTCGGCGTCGCCAGCCAGGCGCTGTCCACGCTCGTCGGAATGTCGATCTTCTTGGCCTACGGCACGACGGCCGCCGCTGCCCGCCAGCTCGGCGCCGGCCAGCGCGCGGCGGCGATACGGCACGGGATTGACGGGTTCTGGCTCGCCGCGGTCATCGGGGTCGCTGTGCTGGGCGTCGGCTGGCCGCTCGCGCCGCAGATCGTCGATGCGTTCGGTGGCACCGCGGCGGTCGCCCACCAGGCGGACATCTACCTGCGAATCAGCTTGCTCGGCGCGCCCGCGATGCTCGCGGTGCTGGCGGGCACCGGCGTGCTGCGAGGCCTCGCTGACCTCAGGACACCGCTGCTGATCGCCGTAGTCGCGAACGCGGTCAACGTCGCGCTCAACGCCACGTTCGTGCTTGGCCTGCACTGGGGCATCGCCGGCTCGGCCTGGGGCACGGTGATCGCGCAGGGCGGCACGGGCGCCGCCTACCTGGTCGTGGTCGCGCGCGGCGCTCGACGGGCGAACGTTAGCCTCCGGCCCGACCTCGCGGGCGTCAAGTCGGCCGCGCTGACCGGCGCTTCGCTGTTCCTGCGAACCGTGGCGCTGCAGGTGGTGCTGGTGCTGATGACTGCCATCGCGGCGAGGCAGGGCAACGCGGAGATCGCCGCGCACCAGGTGGCGATGCGGGTGTGGAACCTGTTCGTGTACGCCCTCGACGCGATCGCGATCGCCGGACAGGCGATCGTCGGCCGCTATCTCGGCGCCGGGGATGTGGCCGGGACCCGCGCCGCGACGCGCCGGATGATCGGCTGGGGTGCTGTGTACGGCACCGTGTTCTCGCTCGTGCTGCTCGCGGTCCGGCCGGTCTTGCCTGCCGCGTTCGGGGTGACCGGCGAGGTGGCGCGGCTGCTGCTCGCCGTGCTGCTCGTGGTCATCGTGCAGCAGCCGGTGGCCGGTGTGGTGTTCGTGCTCGACGGCGTCCTGATCGGCGCCGGGGACCAGGACTACCTGGCCGTCGCCGGGGTCGTGACGCTCGCCGCGTTCGCCGCCGCGGCGGCCGCAGTGGTGGTCACCGGCTCGGGACTCGTCGCGCTCTGGCTCGCCTACAGCCTGTGGATGCTGGCGAGGTTCGCGACCCTCGTGCTGCGCGCACGCGGCTCGCGCTGGCTCGTCACGGGTGCGGTCCGGAACACGGCGTCGGCCACTGCCGTCACGCGCTAGTCCCGGTCACCCCGCCTGGAGTCGGGCGGCTGTGCGGCCTCCCTGCGCCGCCAGTCCTGGGGCAGTGCGGCCTCCAGCACGTCGTCCACGGTGATCACGCCGAGCATCATCCGCCGCTCGTCGACGACCGGGATCGTGATCAGGTTGTAGTCGCTCATCAGTACCGCCACGTCCACGACGTCAGTGTCCGCACCGACCCGTACCGGGTCGTCGTCGTAGACATCGCGGACCAGCGCCTCTGGGCGCGCTTGGATCAGCGTGGCCAGTTTGGCCACCCCAGCGAGCTTGCCCCGCTCGTCGAGCACGTGCACGCTGGTCAGCGCCTCCGGCTGCAGCCCGGAAGCGCTGGCGACGGCGGCTATCGCGTCGGCCACGGTCGCCCCTGCCTGAACCGTGACGTAGTCCATGCCCATCAGGCCGCCGGCGCTTGTCGGATTGAAGCCCATCAGCGTCAGCACCTTGGCCCGCTGCCCTGCGGGCAGCAGATCGAGCACCGGCTGCCTGCGCCGCTGCGGAAGCTCGGTGATCGCGTCCGCGGCGTCGTCCGCCCGCATCCTCGCCAGCACCGCGGCGATCTCGGCGTCGGTGCGCGCCCCGAGCAGCCTCTTCGCCAGGTCCTCGTCGAGTTCTTCGAACACGTCGGCCTCGAGCTCGGGGTCGTCGTGCACCTGACCGAGTATCTCGGTCTCCTCCGCCTTGGACGCATCCTCGAGCAGGTCAGCGATCTGTGCCGGTTTCAGCCTGCCGATCCGGCCGAAACCGTGCCGGGACAGCGCGCTGCCGGTATGGCCGATCAGCGGCTCGAATTTCCCCCATTCACGGAACGAGTGCGTCCGGCTACCTGCCGTCGCGGGGCCGCCGCCGAGCAGCCGCCGCGGACGACCGTGGGTGTCCACGCCGATGACGACCCAGCCGCCGTCCAGCTGCCCGAGCGCAAGGTCGCCGGCCCTGATCAGGTGCGCGTTCTCCACGTCGAGCAGCCGGTGACCCAGCACGTCGGCGCGCAGCAGGACCTCGCCGTCCCGCCGCTCGAACTGGCGCAGGTCCAGTCGCGCGCTGCTCAGCAGCAGCTCCGACCCGCCGAGGTCGGCAACCTGGTCGATCGGCACGAAAAGCGACCGGCTGCCCACTGTCACCACCAGGCCGGTCACCACCGGATAGTCGGCACCGCGCAGCCGGACGATCACGTCCGACAGGCGGCCGATGGACCCGCCGCTACCGTCGGTAACGGGACGACGAAGCAACTCGGAGAGGCGCAGTGATTGGTGTGACGGGTCTTGCCCCATAGCGGACCAGCCTGCCACGCGGCGCGCCGCCACGCCCACCTGTCCATGCTCGCGCCGGGCCAGCCCGGTCTGCCCAGGTCATGCCAGATCCACCGGGCAGCTACGCTGGACCGCGCCAAAGCGGCACGTCCGGCGGACGCCTGGTCTCCCCAGCGGTGCCGCGCAATGGTATGAAGGCCACGTCGGGGTGCCGCCGTGGGGAGGAGGACGCTGCATCGTGGCCATGCGCAGGGCTCTCGGCCTAACGCGGAGTGATGACCTCGCCGAAGGCCTTGGCTACTCCCTGAAGCGCAAGCTGCTCGGCCGACCGCTGATCAACGAGCAGCTCGGCGAGCAACGCCTCTCCAAGCGACTGGCACTCGGCGTGCTCTCGCCTGATGGCATCTCGTCCTCCGCCTATGGCACCGAAGAGATCCTGATCGAGCTGCTCAAGGGCGGCCTCGCGGTCACCGCCTTCACCGTGCTGCTGCCGATCACCGGCGTGGTGCTGTTCGTGATGATCCTGGTGGTGCTGTCCTACCGCGAAGTCGTCATGGTCTACACCAGGGCCGGCGGCTCCTACGCGGTGGCCAGGGAGAACTTCGGGCCGCGGGTGGCCCAGATCGCCGCGGTCGCTCTCATGATCGACTATGTGGTCACGGTGGCTGTGCAGATCGCGGCGGGCACAGCCGCTGTCGCGTCCGCCGTTCCCTGGCTGAACAACCCGACCAGGTTGACCGTGATGTCGATCCTGGTCGTGCTTGTCATGCTGTACGGGAACCTGCGCGGAATCCGCGAGGCCGGGCGGTCGTTCGCGGTGCCGACGTACCTGTTCTCCGGCGTTGCCCTGCTGATGATCGTCGTCGGCCTGGTTCGGGAGGTGACGGTCGGCCTGCCGATGTACCACCCGGGGCCGGGCATCGTCACTCACGCACCCAACCACAACAGCCTGATCACCTTCGGGCTGATCTTCATCCTGCTCCGGGCGTTCGCCAACGGCGGTTCGTCGCTGACGGGCATCGAGGCGGTGTCCAACGCGGTCAGCGCGTTCAAGCCGCCAGAGGGCATCAACGCGCGCCGCGTGCTGGTCATCGAGGGCATGATCCTCGGCTCCCTGGTGGCCGGGATCTCCTGGATCGCGCACGTCACCCACGCCCGGCCCTATTACACCGGCGTCCCGACCGTGATCTCGCAGGAGGCCCGGCTTGTCTTCGGGCACGGCGCCATCGGGGACGTGATGTTCGTCCTGGTGCAGGCCGCTACCGCGCTGATCCTCTACACCGGGGGTAACACCAGCTTCAACGGCTTCCCGTTCCTCGCCAGCTTCGTGGCCGAAGACGCGTTCCTGCCACGATGGCTCACAAAGCGCGGGCACCGGCTGGTGTTCTCTAACGGGATCATCGTGCTGGCGGTGCTGTCCATCTCGCTGCTGGCGGCCGTCGGCTCCAACGTCAACAACCTGGTGCCGTTCTACGCCATCGGCGTGTTCACCGCCTTCACCATGGCCGGGCTCGGCATGGCCAAGTACCACTACACGCACAAGGAAGCCGGCTGGCGACACAAGCTGGTGATCAACTTCTCGGCCGGCGTCGCCTCGTGCGTTGTCGTGGTGATCTTCGCCGTGGTCAAATTCGGCGAGGGCGCCTGGCTGGTCGTCGTGCTCTTCGCCCTGGGCGTGCCCGCCCTGATCCGGCTGAACCGGCAGTACCGGCTGGAAGCCACCGTGCTCGAGGGGATCGGCGACCGGGCCAGGCCAGATCCGCCCACCTTCTCGCGGCGGACCGTGTACGTCTTCGTCGACGACTTCGACCTGGCGACGATCGCGGCACTCCGGTACGCCCGCAGCCTGCGGCCCACCGCCCTGAGCGCGGTGCACTTCGTGATCGACAACGTGGAGGCCGACAAGCTGCGGCAGGACTGGGTACGGGCGAACACCGGGATCGTGCTGGACTTCGTGGACAGTCCGGACCGGCGCCTTGCCAAGGCGGCAGCGGAACTGGTCAGCGCCGAAGCGGCGCTGCCCGGCGTGGGCGTGACGGCGATCTTCCCCCGGCGCAGCTACACCCCGATCGTCGGCAGGCTGCTGCACGACAGGACCGCTGACAAGATGGCGGCGGCGATCAGCCGAGTCCCGCACGCGGTGGCCACGATCGTGCCGTTCGACGTCCGCAGCCGACTGGAGGTGCTGGCCAAGCGCGGACAGGCCGCTAAGCAGGCAGCTGCCAAGCAGGCGGCCGCCAAGCAGGCAGCGGGCAAGCAGGCAGCCGCCACTGCCGCGAGCGCCGGGGCAACGCCGGACGGGGCAGGGCGGGCAGGTGAGGGGTCAGACGAGACGGCCCGCGCCGGCACCGGGACGACGACACAGGACGGCGCGCCTGGCCGGGACGGCGCGGCTGGCCGGGACGGCGCGGCTGCCAGGGACGGGGTCGGTGCGCGGGAGGACGCTGCCGGAGACCGGGCCGACCGGCATGGCGCCGGCGCAGGCGGCGCTGCCAGAGAGGGTGTCGACAGAGACCGCGGCGACAGAGACCGGGCGGGCAGAGACCGCGCGGGCCGAGACCGCGCGGGCCGAGACCGCGCGGGCAGAGACTGGGGCGCCAGAGGCGGTACCGGCCGAGATGGCGCAGCGGCGCGGGAAGGGCGACGGGCGGCGCCTTCGGAGGCCGACGCCTATCGTGACTACGACCGCCCAGTCCCGCCGGAGGGCGTCTCGCCGATCGGCAGCCTCACCAAGCCGGGCCGCGCGGTCGCGGAGGGCCGGATCCACTCGGTGGAGATCAAGCCGGTTGAGCGCAGCACGGTTCTCGCCTGCGACGTGCGGGACTCCACTGGCAGCCTGACCGCCCTGTTCTACGGACGGTCACACATCCCCGGGCTGCGGCCGGGAAGCAAGGTGCGGCTTCGTGGCCAGGTCGGCATACGCGGCGGCAAGCCGATCATGATCAACCCGGCGTACGAGCTGGTGGTCGCCGGCAGCGAGCCACCACCGCCGGACGGACCGGCCACCGCCGGATAGAGCCCCAGCCAACGACAAGAGCGCCTCTGGAGCAAACGGCTACTCACGGGTAATGTCTGCCGTATCGCCGTCCACGGAGGCCGCCATGAGCACATACGACCGCTACACGACGCCCGTCGCGCCCGGCACGTGGGACGTTCCCGCCACCGGAGCCGCGCGGTTCAGCTGGGAGTACGACGACGGCCGGACCCGCCTGCTCGACCTGTATCAGCGGGGCAAGGACAAGCAGTGGGACGCGACCAAGCGGATCGACTGGAGCATCCCGGTCAACCCGAGCGACGTCATGGAGGCCGGTGAGGAATTCTGCCCCATCTACGGCTCGCCGCAGTGGGAGAAGCTTTCCCAGAAGGAACGCGACGAACTGGGCCACCACCTGTCGGCCTGGCTTTTCAGTCAGTTCCTGCACGGGGAGCAGGGCGCGCTGACAGTGGCCGCGCGGATCGTGGAGTCGGTGCCGGACATGGACTCGAAGTTCTATGCCGCGACCCAGGCGATGGACGAGGCCCGGCACGTCGAGCTCTACGCGCGGTTCATGCGCGAGAAGATCGACTTGTACTACCCGGTCAACCCGGACCTGGCCAAGCTGCTAGCAGATGCGCTGAGCGACTCCCGCTGGGACATGCCGTACCTCGGCATGCAAGTGCTGATCGAAGGGCTGGCGCTGGCGGCGTTCGGCGTGCACCGTGACATGTCGAACAACCCGCTGGTCACGCAGTTGCTCGCCTACGTGATGCAGGACGAGGCGCGGCACGTGGCGTTCGGACGCCTGGCGCTGCGCGACTACTACAAGGAACTGACAGCGGCCGAGCGCGCAGACCGCGAGGAGTTCGTCGTCGAGGGCTGCTACCTCATGCGCAACAGGTTCACCGCCCGCGAGGTCTGGGAGCGGATGGGCTTCGACGTCGACGAGTGCCTGGCGTTCACCGAGCAGTCCCCGGTCCAGCAGGCGTTCCGCACGCTGTTGTTCTCCCGGATCGTGCCGTGCGTGCGCGACATCGGCCTATGGGGCCCGAAGGTGCAGCACGCCTACGCCGACCTTGGCGTGATCGAGGCGGCCGACTCGGACCTCGACGCGCTCATGCGCGCCGACGAGGAGCTGGCGGAGAAGATAGACGAGCAGAAGTACGCAGCTGAGGTTGCCACCAGGCAAGCCGAGGTGCACGAGGCGATCGCGCTGGCCAGCGACTAGCTAGCCTGGCCCTGCTTGGTGCGGGCCGAAGCCGCGCGCTTCCGCCCTGTAATTGCGCCGTGCGATTGGCGGCTGCGCTTGCGCTACTGCCCGTGCGTCACCACAGGTCGCCGCCCGTCAGCACGTAAATGAACGGGACCAGCGGGATCAGGCAGAAGATGGCCCAGGCAATCTTCGGCCCGGTGCCGATGTTGCGCCGCGTTAGCAGGTCGATCCAGATCAGCACGACAGCCAGCGGGTGCAGGAAGCAGAGCAGCAGCTCGATTATCTTCTTCACGTTTCCTCCGGTACCCAGCGAGGCGCGACTTACCACTAGCCCGCCTCCGCAGGCTACCGGGCTACGATCACCGGGTGAGCGATCTATCCATGCCTCGGTTTCCCGACGGCTTCACCTGGGGTGTCGCGACGGCTGCCTACCAGATCGAGGGAGCAGTCGCGGAGGGCGGCCGCGGCGACTCGGTGTGGGACACGTTCTGCCGGCAGCCCGGCGCAATCAGGGACGGGCAGACCGGCGACATCGCCGACGATCACTACCACCGATGGCGCGAAGACGTGGCTCTGATGGCCGACCTCGGCGTCACTGCCTACCGGTTCTCGATCGGCTGGCCGAGGGTGCAGCCAACCGGGTCGGGCCCGGCCAATGACCCGGGCCTCGACTTCTACGACCGGCTCACCGACGCGCTGCTGGCTGCCGGGATCACGCCGATGCCCACGCTGTTTCACTGGGACCTGCCGCAGCCCCTTGAAGACGCGGGCGGATGGCTGGCCCGCGACACGGCTGCGAGGTTCGCCGACTACGCGGCGTTGGCTGCGGGCCGGCTCGCGGACCGGATCGGCACCTGGATCACGCTCAACGAGCCGTTCGTGGTGATGGCGCTCGGATACGCGATCGGCACGCACGCACCGGGCAAGGCCCTGATGCTCGGCGCCTTGCCTACCGCGCACCATCAGCTGCTCGGCCATGGCCTGGCCACGCAGGCCCTGCGGGCGGCCGGGGCGAGCCAGGTCGTTCTCACCAACAACTACTCGCCGGTGTGGCCAGCGTCGGACAGCGCCGAAGATGTGGCGGCAGCCCGGGCCTGGGATGCCTTGCAGAACAGGCTATTCACCGACCCAGTACTCACCGGCAGGTATCCCGACCTGGCGTCGTTCGGTCTCGGCGACCCAACGGCAGGCATCGTCAAGGATGGCGACCTCGCCGCGATCAGCGCGCCGATCGACGCGCTCGGGGTGAACTACTACGTGCCGACCCAGGTGTCCGCGCCCCGCGAGGCGCAGGGCGGCCCTGCGCTGCCAGTGCTGGAAGAGATCGACGGCTACCCGATCACCGCGTTCGGCTGGCCCATCGTCCCGGCCGGGCTGACCGAGGTGCTCGTCCAGTTGCGCGACCGGTACGCCGACAGGCTGCCGCCCGTCTACGTCACGGAGAACGGCTGCTCTATGCCGGACGTGCCGGCCACTGACGGCTCCGTCGAGGACCGTGACAGGATCGGCTACCTCGACGGCCACATCCGGGCCGTCGCCGACGCGATCGCGGCGGGCGTGGACGTCAGGGGCTACCTTGTCTGGTCGCTGATGGACAACTTCGAGTGGAACGAGGGCTACCACCAGCGGTTCGGCCTGGTGTACGTCGACTACGAGACCCAGCGCCGCACGCCGAAGGCGTCTTACTCCTGGTACCGCGACCTCATTGCCCTGCAGCAGTCAGCGTCATGACTGCGGGGGACGCCTGGCCACAGCCGCCGCATCCACTCGATCCGCTGAGCCCAGACGAGATACGCGCGGTGGCCGCTGCCGTGCGGGGGCAGACCGACTTCGGCGAGGGCTGGCGGTTCGCCTCGATCGAGCTTGCCGAGCCTGACAAGGACCAGCTGGCCGGCGCGCGGCCTGCCCGCACGGCGCAGGTGGTGTGCTGGAACACGGCGGACGGCCGGGCGTACCGCGCGCTCATCTCGCTGAACGATGCCAGCGTCACGCGGTGGGAGCACCTGGCCGGCAAGGAGCCGAACATCACCCTCGACGAGTGGCACGAGTGCGACGAGATGCTGAGACAGCATCCCGCCCTGAGAGACGCGCTCGCGCGACGCGGCATCACCGACATGAGCCTGGTGCTCACCGACGTCTGGGCCTACGGTGCCGCGCTCGTCCCGGAGCGCCATGCGGGCCTGCGCCTCGGCTGGTCGGACGTCTGGCTCCGCGGCAGTCCGGACGGGAATCCGTACGCGCACCACATCAGCGGCCTGCATCCAGTCGTCGACCTCAACCGGATGTCCCTGCTGGACCTCGAGGATGATGCCGAGGCCGAGGGCGGACCCGACCTGCCCGAGGTCAGCGGTGAGTACCTGCCCGAGATCATCGGCCTGCCGCTACGCGAGGTTAGCCCGCTGCAGGTCAGCCAGCCGGACGGGGTGTCGTTCACCCTCGACGGCCACCTGCTGCGCTGGCAGAACTGGCAGCTTCGGCTTGGCTTCAACCACCGCGAAGGCCTGGTCCTGCACACCGTCGGTTACGCCGACGGCGGGCGGCTGCGGCCCATTGCACACCGGCTGTCGTTCGCGGAGATGGTCGTGCCGTACCGGGATGAGACGCCTGACCACTACCGGCGCACCGCCTTCGACATCGGCGAGTGGGGTCTCGGCTTCATGACCACGTCGCTGGAGCGCGGCTGCGACTGCCTCGGTGAGATCCGCTACCTGGACGCCGTTGTGCACGATTCCCGTGGCGAGCCGCGAGTTATTAGCAACGCTGTCTGTATCCACGAAGAAGACGACGGCATTTTGTGGAAGCACGTCGATGAGCTGACCGGCCCCCTAGCCCGTCGTTCCCGACGCCTGGTGATTTCTTTCCACGTGACCGTGGCGAACTACGAATACCTGATCTACTGGCGGTTCTACCAGGACGGGAACATCGAGTGCGAGGTCCGCGCGACCGGCATCATGGTCACGTCTGCGTTTGCGGCCGGTGCGCAGCCTGCCACCGGCGCGGTCGTCGATGAGCGTACCTACGCGCCGTACCACCAGCACTTCATCGTGGCGAGGCTCGACATGGACGTCGACGGGCGGGAAAACACGGTGCTCCGGTGCGACTCCCGCGCGCTGCCGACCAGCGCCGAGAACCCGCACGGACTGGCCCTGGTCACCGACGAGGTGCCGCTGCGGACCGAGGCTGACGGCCGGCAGGACTACGACTGGCACGCCCAGCGGTACTGGAAGGTCGCCTCAACGCGGACCCAGAACGGCCTCGGCGGCGCGCCTGCTTACAAGCTGATCCCGGGTACTAGCTTCCCGCCGATGATCGACCCGACGTCGCCCGTGGTGCAGCGCGCTCGGGCGATCGAGCACACGCTGTGGGTCACGCCTTACGACCCGGCGGAGCGGTGGCCGTGCGGCGAGTTCCCGGTGCAAAGCGCCGCGGACGACGGCCTGCCGGTGTGGACCGCCGCCAACCGGCCGATCGAAGACCGCGACGTGGTGCTGTGGTACGTGTTCGGCCTGCACCACATCACCAGGCCGGAGGACTGGCCGGTGATGCCGACCGACCGGGCCTCGTTCTGGCTGAAGCCAGTCGGCTTCTTCGACCGTAACCCGGCCCTCGACGTCCCGCCGGCCTGCTGACCGGAGTCGCCAGGACCCGGTACATTGCCGGCATGACAGGCCGGGCAGATGCAGGAATCGTAGAGATCTACACCGACGGAGCGTGCAGCGGCAACCCGGGGCCCGGCGGCTGGGGCGCCGTGCTCAGCTACGGCGAGCACACCAAGGAACTGCATGGCGGCGAAGCGGCATCGACGACGAACAACCGGATGGAACTGATGGCGGCCATCCAGGCACTGGAGAGCCTGACGAAGCCGTCGTCGGTTCGCCTGCACACCGACAGCAGCTACCTGCGCAACGGCGTCTCCAGTTGGCTGCCTTCATGGAAACGCAACGGCTGGAAAACCGCGAGCAAGCAGCCTGTCAAGAACGCTGACCTGTGGCGCCGGCTCGACGCCGTTGCCGCGCGGCACGATGTGCAATGGTTGTGGGTGAAGGGGCACGCGGGTAATCCGGGCAACGAACGAGCCGATCAGCTCGCGAACCGCGGCATGGCTGAGGCGATCGCCAACGGTGTGCGCGGTTAGCCGGCCAGACAAAGGTCTGGCTGAGAATGAAAAGCTCGCCCCGGCGAGGACGACGCCCCGCCAGGGCGAGCCCGATGACCGGTCCCCCCGGATTCATCTTTCTTACGGGTCCCCCAGGTACAGAATGACAGGCCCTGTGTCAGGCATTCCCGGCGGGGTCACGTATACCTCGACCTGATGCAATAGATGGCATGGATCGCCTCACCCGGCAGCTCGACTTCGCCGCCGAGGCGGGTCGGCTCAAGGCGGTGCTGCGGCAGACGATGCTGACCGAGCCGGCCCGGCGGGAGAATTCGGCCGAGCACTCGTGGCACCTGATCGTCATGGCGGTGGCACTCGCCGAGCACGCGCCTCCCGGCACCGACATCGCGCGGGTGATCAGCATGCTGGCACTGCACGACATCGTCGAGGTGGACGCGGGCGACCTGTTCGTCTACGCGGACGAAGCGGAGCAGCAACGCCAGCGCGCCGCGGAGGCAGCTGCAGCGGAGCGGATCTTCGCGTTGCTGCCGCCCGATCAGGCTGCGGTCTTTCGCGGGCTATGGGACGAGTTCGAGGAACGTGCCACTCCCGAAGCGCGGTTTGCACGAGCGCTGGACCGACTGCAGCCGATGCTAGAGAACCGCAAGGCTGGCGGCGGGACGTGGCGCCAACACGGCATCGACGCCGGGCAGGTCCTAGCGAAGGTAACGCTGATCGAGGATGGCTCGGCCGAACTCGGGAGCTACGCGCGGCAACTCGTCGAGCAGGCCGTCCGTGACGGGATCCTGGCCCCGGCACCGGCGGACCACACGTAAGCGCCGCCTGCCCGTCCCAGGCGTGCCGTCCCCGACCCAGCCGCGCCGTCCCAGCCGCGACGGGCCGACACCGCGACGACCGCTACGGCGCGCATGTGGGCCCTCGACAGGGCACGCCGGTGACCCGTGCGACGCCCGCCGGAATGCCCACCAGCCTCCCGACCGGAGCCACGGAATGTCAGAGCCTCTAGATAATATGGTCGGTAGATCGAGAGGTTGGATCTCGTAAGTCGAACATAGAATCGTATCGCAGATCGACCGGGAAGGCACGGCGCTGATGGGCCACGCAAAGGGCAGCTCACGCGGCGGAAAGCGCGCCGGGCAGCCCACGGGCTTGCCCCGTGTGCCGAGCCGGCCTCGCCCTGTGATGTCGTGGCTGGATTTCACGCCGGCCCGAGTCGGCGAAGACCAGGTACCCGAGCTAGCTGAAGCCATCGAACGCAGCGGCTTCGGCGACCACACCGGCCGGTTCGGGCCCGCACGCGGCAAGGTCGGATTCCAGGACGGCGGCCCGGCCGACGTGATGCCGCCATGTTCCGTGCTTGCCGAACTCACCGGCCAGGCCCTGGACCGGATGGGTGAGCTGACCGACGACGAGTTGGTCGGCGTGATGCGGGCTGCCCGCCGGGTTCAATCCTGGCAGGCAGCCGTCGAGCTGCAGGCCGTCGGTGAGCTGGCCACTCGCCGCGCCGCCGAACCACAAGGACCGGGGCCCCGGCCAGCCGAGCGCGCGGCCGCTGAGGTCGCCGTCGCGCTGACCATGACCGGCCAGGCCGCCGACGCGTGGACCGGCTTAGCCGCCGGCCTGGAACGGCTAGAGCCCATCGGCGATGCCTTGCCGCCGGAACGATCGACCTAGCCCGCGCCCGCGTCCTGGTAGACGAGCTGGCCCAGCTGGATGACCTGGTGGCTAACTGCATTGCCACCGCGCTGATGCTCGGCGCCGGCTGGCTGACTACGGGCCAGCTACGTGCCCGCGTACGCGCCGCGGTGCTCGCCGCTGACCCAGAGGCGCTGCGCCGCCGCCAGGCCAGTGCCGAGGGCAATGCCCGGGTCGAGGTCTGGGGCGAGCCGTCCGGCAACGCCGTTCTTGCCGGTCGCGAACTGCCACCCGCAGGGGCGCTGGCGGCCAGCCGCCACCTCACGGCACTCGCACAGGCCCTGCAGAAGGCCGGCGCTGCAGGCGGTCTGGACGAGATCCGCGCACGTGTCTATCTCGCGCTGCTCTCCGGCCGCGATCCCGAGAGTGTGCTTCGCCCGGGCCCGGCTGCCTCGCAGTCGGCCGACCGCGACCACGACGGCGATCCGGCCGATCAGGAAGTGCCCGGAACGGCCACGTCACCGACGCCGGATTCGGCCGCTCAAGCCGGACCAGCCGAGGGCACAAGTGACTCAGGCACAAACCCTGCAGGCGGAGCCCAGGGGGACGGGACCGACACGCTTGCCGGGCAAGCCGGGCCGGTGCTGCAGTGGCCGTCCGGCTTGCGCGGCACCATCCACCTGACGTTGCCGCTGTCTGCGTGGCTCGATCAGACGAACCGACCGGGTCAGGTCGCAGGGTTCGGTCCCGCGGACGCCTGGACCTGCCGCTACCTGGCCAGCCAGCTCAGCGGCGAGCACGACAACCGGTACTGCCTCACTCTCACCAGCACTGATGGGCGCCCCGTCGGCCACGCCTGCGCGCGGACTCCGCCACCCGGCCCGGGAACTACAGTCGGTCGAGAGACAGCACAGCCGCGGGAAGGGCCCGATCCGCCGCTGCCACCTGGCGTCAGCCAGTGGCTACGTCAGCTGAAGATCCACTGGTTTGACCAGGCGTCGAAATGCGACCACGCGTTGCAGACCGACGGCTACCGGCCGAGCGCCAGGCTCGCCCACCTCGTGCGTATCGCCAATCCGACCTGCACCGCGCCCGGCTGCCGCCGGCCCGCTCAGCAGTCCGACCTCGACCACGTCACCGCCTACGACAGCGGCGGCCGGACGTGCAGCTGCAACCTGCAGCCCGCGTGCCGACACGACCACCGCCTCAAGCAGGAACCCGGCTGGGACGTCGAGATTGTCCGCCCCGGCGTGTTCACCTGGCGCCTGCCGCACGGCCGTAGCTACACCACGATGGCCGAGCCCTACCCGGTCTGAAGCTGGTCACGGAGCCGCAGGTGCTGCTCGCCAGCGAGTCGACCGGCAGACTCCCGAGCCCCGGATGCGTCAGGCGCTGAGCGAAATCCCGCGCTGAGGCGGCACCCCGGCTCAGCGGCTTCCCGCGTGAAGTCGAGACCGCCGAGTCACGACGGAACTGAGCTGCCGGCGAGTGCGCGCTGCATGTCATCGGCAAGCTGTGGATTGTGATACGCGCCGGGAGCGCGAAGCGCACGCATCACGCGCTGCTGGGTCTCCGCGTCCTTGTCCTGGCTCATCTTGACCTTGCACTGGAAGCGCGCGATCGGCAGCCGGATGCCGACGGTGCCCTTGGCAACCGGGCCCGCCCAGTCACGGTCGAGCAGCATGGGATTCTCGACGTGGCGCTCGAAATGCTGCACTAGCCGCGCCAGCACGCGCAGATTGGTCTCCTCGTCCAGGATCTCGGGGACCCCGTAGCAGTGGGCCGCCGTGAAGTTCCATGTTGGCGCTCGCGTGGCTCCGGGTGCATACCAGCTTGGCGAGATGTACCCGTGTACGCCCTGGACGATGAACATGATCTCGCGGTCCCCGAAACCGTGCAGCCGGTCGTCAGGTCGGCCCACATGCGTGAACACGGCCAGCCCATCGCAGTCGTCGTCCAGCAGTACCGGGTAATGGGAGGCCACGAGCCGATCAGCGTGGCAGCTGACCAGGATGCCCCACGGGTTCTCGCGGATAAGCTGTCGGACGACATCGGGATCATCGACGAAGTGATACGGGTTATGGCGCATGTGCGTCTCCCTGGGATCGAAGACGCCCTTGAAGCAGGTCGGGAGCCCGAGCGTGGCGGAAGTTATCCGTTGCAGCGTCCCTCGGCGCTCAGCACTCAATCTAACTCGCGGAGGCCGACAGCCCGCAGCCACGCGGCTAGAAGAAGATCAGCTTCACAGCCGAAATCACGCCGATCAGGACGACGAATATCCGCAGGGCGAGCGGCGGCAGCCGCCTGCCGTACTTGGCACCGAGCACTCCGCCGCCGGTCGAGCCGACCGCGATCAGCAGCACGACCAGCCACGCAACGTGGGCGAAGATCATGTAAGCGACGGCGGCGGTACCGTTGACGACGCCGACGAGGACGTTCTTCGCGCCGTT
>JASHTT010000685.1 GCA_030040415.1 Streptosporangiaceae bacterium
GGTCCGATCGGGTGAAGGAATACTTCGCCGGCAGCACCGCCTCGACGTCAGTGGAAGTGAAATGGATCGTGCCCCTGAAGCCGGTCGCCGTGTTGCCGTAGGCATCCACCGCAGTGACCGTAACGTTCTGCGGCGTGCCCGCTGTCACCGAGCCCGGGAGGCCGGTGACGTTGAGGCGAACCGCCGATCCGGGCTGAACCGTGACAACCGGTTGTGCGGCTAGCGGCGTGAACCCGGCCGAGCCGATCTTGGCCTTGGTCGTGTAGGTGTACTTGCCCGCAGTCCGGGGCGCGGTCACCTCGCTGGATGCGGCCGTGCCGCCGTAACTGACGGAGAAGCTCTCGCCCTTTGCGCACGTGAAGCTGACGAGTATGACGCCCTTGCTGATTGCCGCCGCCCGTGCCGCCGAGGTGCAGGTCAGCCGCTGGATGGCGACATAGCCGCGACCGCGGGAGTTCGCGCCTTGCGGCGGCGTCCAGCCCGACGGGACCGCCAGAGACAGCTTCCCGGAAACGGCAGCAGCCGCGGTTACCTTGAACGTGAACGCGTTACCGGTACTCGCCGCGGTCGTCGAGGCCGGGCTCACGCTGATCCTCATCGGCGGGGCGGCTGCCGCTGGCGACACTGCCGTTCCGGCCGGGTGCGGGTCGTAAACGTGCGCGGACAGCGGCGCTGGCTGGGCGGATGCCGGGGCCGCCCCGGACAGCACTCCCGCTGCCAGCGCGGCGACCGCCCCGGCCGCAGCCAGGATTGCCGCACGCCCCATCGGTGCGTGCATCGCTACCATCACTTTCTTGCCGGCAGGCAGGGTTCGCTAGCGGGCGACCCGCGGCTGACCCCGGCTAGCGCCGACCCCGTAAGGGAGCCAGGACCGGGAAGTGTGGAGTGCCCCCGCACCTTTCGCGTACTCTCGCATCCGCAAAGGCAGAATGTCAATAAGCACGCTAATATCAGTCTTCAGAGCCTGAATATAGCTATAGGCGCTTAAAAGGCTCCCGAGTTTCCCGAGTTCCGGGGTTCTCCGAGTTCCCCGGAGCACCGCACGTTTTGACGGAGCGCGTCTGGCAAGTCAGTGCCGTCGTTGGACGAGGTACTTCCAGGCCAGGTTGTCGAGCTGGAGGAGCGGCCGCGCGTGCAGGCGCAGGAAGTTGGGCTGGGCTTTCAGCAGTGTGCGCTGCCAGATGCCGACGATCGGCGTCGCACAGGTGACGAAGACCGAGCTCCAGTGCCGTTCGAGCGCGTTCAGCACGCGCTGCGAAGCGCCGCGACTCCCCGCACCGTCGAGGTTGTCCGCCACCCAGGCCACGAAGTCCCCGAACGTCTCGATCGGACCCGCGGTGCTGCCGTACGGGTTGTGCGGGAAGCCGTAGCGCGTGGCACAGGCTTGCAGCGCGGGAAGGGCGGCCCGGACCTCCCGGGATGTCTGCACCCGCGTGACGGTCCGCATCCAGTTGAAGAGCAGCGTCCGATCGGCTGTCAGCAGCGGGCTGTAGATCGCAGAGGTCGACTGCACGCAATTCATGTACGCCTGTTCCTCGCCGGGCGCGTAGTTGATCGGACCCCCTGCGCCGCCTACAGGTACGAACTCGTGCGTTCGCGCGATCCGCGGCAGGTCCGGCATCTCGGTGTTGTCCGCGTACATGGCGAGGCTGAACGGTGCGGTCTTCTCGCTGATGTGGTAGCCAGCCGCGGCCACGCACCGCGCCGTGACGCGAAGTTCCTGCGCGTGCAGCATCCAGATCAGCTTTCCGCCGCGGTCATACTGCGCCCCCGTCGCGGGCGCGACGGAAAGCGCGACGAGCGCGTCGAGGGCGCGACGCTGGCTTAGCCCGGGCGGGGCGGAGGGCGGGGTGGTTGGCTTCGAGCCGCTTGCGCCGCTACCGATCTCATGGGGAACGACGAGCGCCGCGATCACGGCCATGACAGCGGCCGCGGCAGCGACGGGAGCTGCCCACCTGCGCCAGCGGTTGGTGCCGCCCGACCGCGTGCTGCCTGCCGGGCCGGTGCGCCGACGTCGGTGCCGAGCTGACCCGGGCGGCTGCAGCGGCGGCAGGTCGCCGTCGGGCGGGAACAAGTCCAGGGCGCTGCGTGCCGCCGCGCGAAGCCGATCATCGGGGCTGTTCATGGCTGTTCCTTAACTGTCGGCCCAGCGCCGCGAGCGCGCGGGATGTGGTCGATTTGACGGTGCCGGCGCTGACGCCCATGGCCGCAGCGATCTCGCCATCTGCCAGGTCGAGGAAGTAACGCAGTACTAGCGCTTCGCGCTGCCGGTGTGGCAGTCGCAGCAGGGCCGCGACCACGTCGCGGTGCTCTTCGCCGAGGATCGCGGCCTGCTCGGGCGAGTCCGGGTCGAGCGGCCGGTGCGTCCGGTCAGCGCGGCGCTCGAGCCTGCCGCGGCGGCGCAGTTCCGACCGGCATTGATTGACGACGGCCGAGCGCACGTAAGCGAGCCCGTTACGCGGGTCAGCGAGGCGATCCCACTTGCGAACGAGGCCGCAGAACGCATCGTGCACGGCGTCCTCGGCGGCAGCGCGGCTGCCGAGCATGACCGCGGCGATCCGGACCAGTTCCATGCCGTGTGCCCGGTAGAGCAGGCTGACCTGCTCGGCACCCGTCGTCAGCGGCTCCGTCGCGCTGGCGCGCCCGGCCGCGGCCCCGGCGTCTTGCAAGCCCGCGTGGTCCATGTCGGTGAATCCCACGTAGTGGAGACGCCTGTCAGGCCGCACAGTTGCTTACGGGGCGAACGCCGTCGGCGACCCTCACTGAGTTTCTCCGGCCGTACCGGGTTTTGGCGATTCGGCCTGGCCTTGTTGGCCAGGGATGATTTCCATCTCTTCGGTGCGGTCACCGACCCCTAGCACAAGGGTCCAGGCGGCTGCGACCTGCAGGGCGATCCCGAGCAGCACCGCGAACGCCATCAGGTACAGCCCGCCGCCGGCCCCGGCAAGAAGGCTGATCCCTGCCCCGATGCTGAGCAGCCAGGTCACCCCCATGCCCAGCCAGCGGACGGCGAGGTCGGCGGACGCCGTGGCTAGCTCCGACCGCACCGTCCGGAGCACCGGCCAGACCGTGTACGCCACGCAGCCCACTGACACGACGAGGATCTCTGCCGCCAGCGCGGCGCGCGGCTGGCCTGGCATCACCACGAAGCCAGAGCCGATGGCGATCGCGATCAGCCAGATCAGCAGGTACCGCGCCCGCGCTCGGAGCGCGAGGCTGAGCTGCAGCTCCCGCAAGCGCAGCGAGAACGCTACGAAAAACAACCCGGTCAGCGTCGCGGCGGCAGTTCCGGTCAGGGTGAAGAACGTGCGCCAGGAGCCAGGGCTATACGCGGTGCCGAGGACAGCGGTCGCCAACGTCATCCGATACCCCTGTGACTGCGGTAATTGACGGGACTCTATCCCGCCCTTGGCCGTGGGCCGTCAAAGTCCTAGTCCTAGGCTCGTGACAGCAGGCCCTGCCGTATCCGCCGCGAGATCGTCCGGGAGGGATCGATGACCGATCTGAGCGCCCCGAGCCGCCTTCCGGCTGGCGTGACCGAAGAAGGCGACGGGATAGTGATCGGCCACGGCCCTGTTCGCGTCGACGCCTTCATCGACTTCCTGTGCCCGTTCTGCCGCCGGTTCGAGCTGTCGTCTGGCCCCACGCTGGCCAGCCTGGTCACGGATGGCCGGGTCAATCTCGTCTACCACCCCATGGACTTCCTAGACGAGGCGTCGACCACGAGCTACTCCACTCGCGCGGCTGCGGCGTCGGGCTGCGCCTCCGACCGGGGACGCTTCGCTGAGTTTGCGCATGCGCTGTTCGTCAATCAGCCACCCGAGGGCGGGCCGGGGCTCAGTAACGCCGAGCTGGCCGGACTCGGCCGGGATCTTGGGCTGGCCGACGACGCGTTTGCGGCCTGCGTATCCGATGCGCCTTATCTGGACTGGCCGCCGTACGTAACCGCGCGGGCCACGGCCCTGGGAGTTGAGGCTACGCCGACTGTCTTGGTCGCGGGCAAGGTCGTAAGGCCCGAGGAACGATCAATCGTCGCCGCTGTGCAGGACGCAGCCAGCGGCCGCTGAACGACCTGCACGAGTCGGCGGTCGAGCACCTCGTGGCCGCTTTACCGGCGGAATCGCGCGGTCGTGGGCGCACGCCAGGGCACCTAGGGTGGTC
>JASHTT010000686.1 GCA_030040415.1 Streptosporangiaceae bacterium
CTGTCCAGGTCCCAGGCGTTCTTGTGATCCAGCTGCTCCTGCAGCCTGCCCATCTCCGCCAGCAGCTCATCTGAGTAGTCCGTCGCCATCTGCTCAGCGATCTGGTTATACCGGTCAAGCAGCGCCTTGGTTTCCGCCACACCGTCCTCGACGTTGCCCAGCACCGTCTTGGAGTCGTCAAGGACCGGCTCCTGCGCAAGCAGGCCCACCGTGAACCCGGGCATCAGCCGCGCCTCGCCGTTCGACGGCTGCTCCAGGCCCCCCATCATCCGCAAGAGGGTCGACTTGCCAGTCCCGTTCGGACCGACCACGCCGATCTTCGCGCCCGGCAAAAACGCAAGCGTCACCTCATCGAGGATGACCTTGCCGTCGAAAGACTTACGGGCGTGGCTCAGGGCCAGAATCTGGTTCATGCGACACGGTTCCCTGTTAGCTCAACAGGGACCGTTGGCCTCAGCGCGTTTCCGGCGGGCCCCTCCGCCTGCAGCAACACTACCCGGCCGAGGCCGACGCCTTCCACTGGCGGGGCGGGCGCACGCCGGTCATGTCTGATGACGCATTTCCCCGCCAGGCGGGCCGTGCTTGTCGGGGAGCAGCTGGCTCGCGATAATGGCCGATGGCGATGAGGCTCGCCATGACCGCAACTCGCTGATGGCCTCTATCTAATCCGGTACACCCGGAACCGGGAGGCGAGTGGCGGGTGAGTGCCATCAGTTCTTTCCGTCGTGTCCTAGTAGGCTTTGACGGCTCCGCTGACGCGGCCGAGGCCCTGCGGATAGCAGCCTTGGTTGCCGACGTGCCTGGCGGCCGGCTCGTAGTGCTGTGTGTGCTGTCGCTGGCAGTGCCGTCGGACAGCGCCGACCACGCCAGCGGCCGCAAGGCCCTGCGCCTGCAGGCACAAGCGCTGCTAGGGGAGCCGAACTGCAGTCCGCTTCCGAACGGCCTCATCCGGGCCAGCGTGAAGGTCGTGTACTCCTGGGGTGACACCACGGCGAACGTCGTTACCGACTACGCTCAGGACCACGGATTTGATCTCCTCGTCCTCGGGCGGCATGGCGGAGGACGGCGACAGGGCATCCTGGGCCGCGTTGCCGAACAGGCCGCGCATTCATGCCCGGTGCCGGTGCTGCTGGCGAGCGCCCCGACAGACGAAGCTGCGCCGAACTAACATCTGGCGGTAATGCCGTGACGCTCCCCGCGCTGAAGGCCCTGACGATACGCCAGCCCTGGGCCTGGGCAGTGATATACGCAGGCAAGGACGTGGAGAACCGGCGGTGGCAAACCTCCTTTCGTGGCCCGCTGCTGATCCACGCCGCCAAGAATGCCGATCCAGCTGGCGCCGCCAGGCTGCTGTGGACCATGCCGGATCCGGAGGCCTTCGGTCAGCCCAGAAGAGCCTATGAGGCGCGCGGGGCGATCGTCGGCTTGATCCAGCTCGCTGACATCGTCAGCGACTCGCCGAGCCGGTGGGCCGAGCCGCGGTGCTACCACTGGCTACTTGAGTCGCCGTTCCCAGTTGATCCTCCCGTTCCGTGTCAGGGGCGCCAGGGCCTGTGGCACCCGCCGGACGCTGCCATCGAGGCGGTCGCTGCCATCGAGGCGGTCGCTGACCTCCTATAGCGTCGTATCAAAGCGCAGAGCCTGCCCGGCACAAGCCGCAGCGACGTTTGCCGCGGCGGATGCGAAGGCCGCGTCACGGCGGCCGCATTAATCGGGTTCGGACGGCAGCGCGAGTTCGGGCAGACCGACCAGCAGCGCGAGCGCGTCGCGGTAGGCCTGGTTCTCGTCGTCGGTTATCAGCCCGCGACGCAGCGCCTCCCGCTTTAGTGCGTAGGACCGCATGTCGGCGGACGCCCGCTGCAGCGCCTGCGCCAGCGTGCAGACCATGGCGCTGCCGACCTCCAGAGTCGGGCCGATCTCCAATACCAGCGAGAGGTGGTGCAGGCACAGCGCCGGCAAGTCTGCGGGCTCGGCACGCGCGGCGACTTCGGCAGCGACCTGCTGCTCGGTGTCAGCGAGTACCGCGCACGCGGCGCACGCTGGCCGACTCGCGATCGCGGCCGCCTCCTGCGCGAGCCGGTCGGCGCTGCCCGCACTCGAACCGGCGGCCGCGAGCTTCCCGGCGACCGCCGCAGCGAGCCGCGCGTTGCCCGCCGACAGACCGACCGGTGACGCGAGGCGAGCGTACTGCCAGGTGTGCAGCGGGCAGAATCCGCCAGCCGTAGCGTGCCGAGCTTGTTCCTCCTCGCTGGTGGCGAGCAGGAACTGGCGGCCGACGAGGTAGTCGCTCAGCGCGGCGGCCTGCCGGCGGCAGATGTCGCACGGCCTGTCGTGGCCGCCTTCGGCGGCGGGCCCGGCGGCCTGCTCACGACCGGCCTGGCTGGGCCGCTGCCCGCCTACGACGGCCGGCGAACTCAGCGTCGGCGAACTCAGCGTCGGCGAGCCAGCGAGCGGCGAGTCCAATGCCGCTGAGTACTGCGCAAGCCGGGCACTGACGCCGGACAGCACGGCGGCGTCCTGCCTACGCGGCGGGTTCAGCAGGTAGCGCCGGAACTGGTCGGCCTCGGCACGGGCGTGCCGGACCGCCTGATCGCGCAGCCGTGCGGCCCAGTCCGCCGCGCTGTCGCCGAACGCCGCGCCAGCCCGCCGGACGAAGCTGTCAATCGCGGCGGAAAGGCACCCGGAGAGCACGCGGGCGAGGTCATCACCGCTCCCGCGGCGGCCGCGCCACCCGCGGCCCGGCGGCTCGGGGACAACCCACTCCACGGCGGGCACCAGCAGGTCTGGCACATCGTCGGCGGACCAGCCCGCCAGGCCAGAGCCGAAGGTGGGCAGCCCAGCCAGCTCCGAGCCTTGCTCGCGGGCCAAGTCGGCGGTGTTCAGCAGGGCGCTGATGCCGTTGCCGGTGACGCCCAGGATCGCGGCTCGAAGCTCGGCGGCACGGTCGCCGAGCCAGCCGGCCACGGCCTGCCGTCCTGCGGTGCGCAGCGCTTCGAGAGTCACCTCGACCTGCGGCTCCGCATCGACGCCGGCATCAGGTGGCGGCGCTGCCGTCGGCCCGACGAGTTCGCCAAGGCTCGTGCGCCACGCCTCGTCCCGCTCGGCCAGCAGACCGGGCATCGCCGCGGCGACCGACTCAGCAATCCCGTCCGCGGTGGCAGCCAGCCGATCCCGCAGTTCGTTCATCCGGGTGTCGAACCTTGCGGTGACTGTTGCCGGGTCTAGGCCCTCGTCTGCGATCCGACCGGCGCTCAGGTCACGCCGCTCGCGGCTCGTGATGTCGGCCGCCGCCTTGGCGATGGCGCGGAGTGAGGCCCTGCCCTGCTCGGTGGTGAGGAACTCGACAAGCGCCGCGCGGAACTGCTCGATTCCGCTGCGCGCCAGCCCATCGGGGTCGGCCCGGACCGCTGACTGCAGGGCGTCCAGCGCGGACAGCCCGAACACCTGCGCCTGCACGCCATCCAGATGCTGCCGCGCCCACCGCTGCACATACCAGGTCACCTCGTCGGCCTGCGACGCGGCTACCAGGTCCCGCTTGTTGACGACAAGAAATAGCCCGCCGACCTGCCCGGCGGCCCGGACCAGGAAGTCAGCCTCCGCCTCCGTCAGCGCGGAGTCGAAGCCGGTGACGAATACCACGGCGTCCGCCTGCGGCAGGTACCGCAGCGTGACCGCCGTGTTCGCCGCGTTCGCCGACCCGACGCCTGGCGTGTCGACGAACTCGAAGCCGAGGCGCAGCAACTCGGCTGGCAACTCCACCTCGACGGCTGTGACTCGCATCCGGACCCGGTCGGCACTCGCCTCGGCGACGAACCCGGCTACCTCGGTGACTGGCACCTCGACCGGCAGAGCCGAGGCGTGGCTGCGGACCAGCGCGCGAGCCCGCGTGCCGTACCGGATTGTCGTGATAACGGCCGTGGTGGGAAGCGCTCCCGTCGGCAGGTACGGTCCGCCGAGCAGCGCGTTCATCAGCGTTGTCTTGCCGCGGCTGAACTGCCCGACGACCGCGAGCTGGAACCGGCCCGCCGCGAGCCGGGTCAGCAGCGACCTGATGTCACGCTCACGCCGCTCGTCGCCGCACGCGTGCGCGACCGCCAGCACTGCTCGCAGCATGTCCGCCAGGTCCAGCCTGCGCCGCTGAAAGTCGCCGAGGCCAGCCAGGTCATCCGCGCCGAGTCGGTCCATCTGGTTAACGCGTACTCGTCCGGCGGCGTACCAGCACGATCAGTGGCACCGCAGCGAGCTGTGCGGTGACCGCGAACGCGGTCACCGCACCCAGCGAGACGTCGAACAGCAAGCCGATCGCCACGCTGCCGAGCACCCACGCGGTGCCGTAGCCGCCGGTGAACAGCCCGTAGGCCGATGCCCGCCGGTCCGGCGACACCATCGGCGCCACCGCGGCCGGGATGATCGACTCCTGCACGCCCATGCCGAGCCCCCACAGCGCGACGCCGGCCAGCGCCGCCCAGATCCCGCCGAGGAAGACCAAGGGTGCGTATGCTGCGGCTCCCACGGTCAGCGGGATCAGCACGCCGATGCCGGCCTTGTCGTAGAGCTTGCCGAAGATCAGCGAGCCGGTGCCGCTGACAGCCATCGCGACGGCGTAGAACACCGGGACGATTGGCGCGCTGACCGTGTGCGCCTGCTGGAAGTGGAACGCGATCAGCGGAAAGTCGGCAAACCCCGCTGCCGCGAGCGCGGCCGCAGCCAGGTAGATCCAGAACACCCGCGGCAGCCCGGTGGTGGTCACGTCCGCCGGGCCCGCGGACAGGTCCTGCGGACGCGGGAAGAACCTCCGGGCAACCAGCACCAGCGACAGGGTGACCGCAGCCGGCACCGCCAACGCGGCGAACGCCAGCTGATAGTCGTGGTTGCTGACCGCGAGCACCAGCGCTACCAGCAGCGGACCGAACATCGCGCCGAACTGGTCGAGTGCCTCGTGCACGCCGAAGCCCCAGCCGTAGCCCATTTCCTTGGCAGCGTGCGACAGCATCGCGTCGCGCGGCGGGTTCCTCGTCGCCTTGCCGACACGCTCGGCGATGATCAGCAGCGCGGCGACTTCCCAGTTACCGGCCAGGGCCAGCAGCGGCACCGCGGCCATCTGCACGACGTAGCCGCTGATCGTGATCGGCCAGTAGCGGCCCGTCCGATCGGCGCCGCGTCCGGAGAACAGCCGAAGTCCGTAGCCGAGGAACTCGCCGACGCCGCTGATCACGCTGATCGCGAGCGCTCCCGCACCGAGCGTGCCGAGGTACGGACCGATGATCGAACGCGAGCCCTCGTAGGTGAAGTCGGCGAAGAAACTCATCACGCCGACCATCAGGACGAACTTCAGCGCGGGGGACGCGTCCCGGATGGTGCGCAGCGGGCTGGCCTTGATCACGCCTGGTCCGCAGCGCAACCGCCGAACACCGAGCCGTCGAGAAAGGCCGCGGCGCGCCGCCAGGCACTCGGTTCGCGCCCATCGGCACTCACGCGCTCTGGCCGCGGTTCCGTCCATGCGTCGCGAGGCAGCTCGGGGAGCCGTCCGCCGCGGGCCGGCCGGCTGAACGCAGCGTCGAGTTCCGCCACGATGCCCGCACCGCGGTCGGCCAGCATCTCGGCTACCAGGCGGCCCGCCGCCGGGTCGGCGGCACGCAGCCAAGCCGCGTGCCGGACGCACGGCACGACGTCGTGAGCGGAACCAGGCCCCTGCCGCCGCACTGCTGAGGCAACGCGGCCGAGCTGCTCCGTGGCGGCCAGCTTGCTGCCACGGCAGACCGGGCAATCCGGATCGGCGAGCGCCCGGCGCGCCCGCGGCGACAGCCAGCCCGGGGCGATACCCAGCAGCCGGGGCTTGCCGTCGACCACATCGGCGAGCCTCCTCGCCGCCTCGTCCGCCTGCCAGGCCAGCAGCCGACCGGCTGGCGCCGCGTCGCGCACGTGCCGGGCGCAGA
>JASHTT010000687.1 GCA_030040415.1 Streptosporangiaceae bacterium
GCCGCGGTGCTGGCCGCCGACGCGTGCATCGACAGCGGGCTCACCGTGGCGGTGCTTGCGCCAGCTACCCAGCGCAGGCTGGCCAGGACGCTGCCGCCCGGCGCGACCGTGGCTGGGCCGGTCGACACCACGGCCACGGTCACCGTCAACGCTTTCCGCTCCTGCCTGCAGGAGGTGGCGGCGGATCCGGGCGTCGACGCCGTGCTGGCCATCGAGGTGCTGACGGCCATCGGCGACCTCGGCGCCGCCATCCGGACTGCCAGCGTGCCCAAGGCCATGGCCGCAGTTCTGCTCGAGCAGGCCGAGTCGGTCTCGGTCACCGATGCAGAACCACGCATTCCGGCCTATAGCTATCCAGAGGGAGCGGCGCGGGCTTTGTCACATGCTGCCCGGTACCGAGAATGGCTGGACCGAGAGGGTGGCACGGTGCCGGAATTCGCCGACGCGGACACGGCCGGGGCGCGCGCCATTGTGGCGGCTTTCCTGACCGCGAACCCGCGCGGCGGCTGGCTGGCCGGGGCAGACGCTGACCACCTCCTGCGTTGTTACGCAATCAAGCTGGAGCCGGATGGCGGGCGGCCGGAGCAAACTGGCGGCGTTCACACCGTGGTGAGCGTGGTGCAGGAGGCCGTGTTCGGGCCGCTCGTCGTCTTCGGGCTCGGCGGCGCCGCAGCCGACGTGCTCGACGACCGCGCCGCCAGGCTGACCCCGCTGACCGACGTCGACGCCGCGGCACTGATCAGCGAACTGCAGGCAGCACCGCTGCTGTTCGGGCGGCGCGGCTCCGCCGCCGTGGACACCGATGGCATTGCCAGGCTGCTGTTGCGGGTGTCCCGGCTGGCAGACGACCTCCCCGAGGTGGCCGAGCTGCACCTCGACCCGGTCATCGCGAGGCCCGAGGGAGTCACCGCCGTGGACGTCCGGATCAGGATCGCTCCGGCCGTGCCCGCCGACCCGTTCCTGCGCCAGCTGAGATGACACTGGCTGGCGGGTGCCGCGGGACGAAGGTCCCCCGTTCCCGCTACCAGAGCCTCTGCGGCTATCCGCGGTAATCCGCGAACCTGTAGGTGTGAGCAGCATGAGGGGGACGTGATGGCGTCGCAAGCTGAATCGCCGGGTCGGCGGATAGTGGTCGGCATAGATGGCTCGCCGTCGTCTAAGGCCGCCCTGAAGTGGGCGGTGCGGCAAGCCGCGATGAGCGGCGGCACGGTCGAGGCGATCACCGCCTGGCATTACCCGGCAATGTACGGCGGGTACGGCTGGGTGCCGGTGTCCGCGGTCGACCCGGTGAACTTCGACGAGATCGCCAGGAAGACGCTGAGCGAGGCGGTCGCCGAGTGCGTGGATCCGGCCAGCTCAGTTCAGATCAGCACCCGGCTGGCCGAGGGTAATCCGGCGCAGGTGCTGATGGAGGCCGCCAAGGGTGCGGAGCTGCTCGTGGTCGGCAGCCGCGGGCACGGCGGATTCGCGGGCGCGCTGCTCGGCTCGGTGAGCCAGCACTGTGCCAGCCACTCGCCGTGCCCGATCGTGATCATCCGGGGTAACCAGGGCTAACGCCCGCCGGCGTGGCCCGGACGGGGAGTAGCGATGAATACGACCGTCAGGGACGTCATGACCACCAGGGTCGTGGCCGTCCGTGAGCAGGCCGGCTTCCAGGAGATCGTGCTGGCGCTGCGTCAGTTCCGGGTGAGTGGCTGCCCGGTCATCGACGACGGCGGTCAGGTGATCGGCGTCGTGTCCGAAGCAGACCTGCTCTGCAAGCTGAGTGACCCCGAGCTGCCGGTCGGCCTCGTCCGGCTGAGCTGGCGGCTCGGTGAGCAAACTAAAGCGACGGCGGTTACCGCGGGGCGGCTGATGACCGCGCCGGCCGTCTGCGTCGAGCCCGACTGCCGCGTCGGCGAGGCTGCCCGGATGATGCAGGACAAGCAGCTGCGGCGGCTGCCCGTGGTGGACGCCGCTGGCCGCCTCGTCGGCATCGTGAGCAGGTCCGACGTGCTGAGCGTGTTCGACCGGCCAGATGCGTACGTGGCCGAGGAAGTGGCCAAGGTAATCGCCAACGAGCCCTCGCTCGATGCCGGCGACTTCGACGTCACGGTGAACTCGGGCATAGTGACCATCACCGGGGCGGTGCCCGACCGGGAGCTGGCGCTGCGGCTGATAGCCCACGTCAGGCACGCCGACGGCGTCGTCGCGGTGCGCGATCGGCTGAGCTACCCGGCGGCAGCTGCCTGCGCCAGCGAGTCTATTGATCGGTGATCCGGATGCGCCGGCCGGTGATCTGGCTGGGCACCAGCCGGACGTAGATGTTCCGGTCGCCGCCCGCCCATGGCTGAATGCCGAGCGCCTGCGCCCTCGTGAGCTCGTCCGGACCGGAGATGACGCTCGCCGTGCCGCTCATGAGCACGCTCCAGCCCTCGCTGAGGGCGTCGTCGAAGTGGTCAACGTCGAAAGACACCCGCTGGTGCTGCGTGCCCTCCGCCACGATGTCTTCCTGGCTGCCGGTGCGGAAGACGACGTCATCGCCGTCCATCTTGTAGTTGACCGGGATGGCCACCGGCCCTCTTTTTTTGTCGTCGAACAGGAACCTGCCGACGCCGCCGGCCGCCACGTAAGCCCTGCACTCGCCCGCGGATAGCTCGTCGAGCACGGCGCCCCTCGCCGGGCCGCCCTGGCCCGGTGGCAGGTTCAGGCCCGCACCCGTGAGCGCGGCTGGCGCGACGTCCAGCGCTGCGGCCAACCGCGTCAGCGTCGCCTGAGTGGGATTCGGAGCCGAGCTTGTCTCCAGGTAGGACAGGTAGGTCGCCGACATCCCGGCGCGCTCGGCAGCCTCCTCGAGGCTGAGCCCGGCCTTGCCGAGCTGTTCTGCGATGCGCCTGCCCAGGTCGGTGGCGCCGGCGCCGGTGTCGTTGGCCATCGCGTCCTCCGTTGCAACGGGGTCCGGGTGTCGTCTCCCTGGATGCCTGAGTGTCGCCGGCCGCTCACTGGCCGGCCTGGCTCCCCAGCCAACTCTACGGACATGGGTCTGCGCGGCGAGGGCCGTTGGGCCCTGTCGCGGCGCACTTGCCGCGGCCAGACTGCTGATAGCTGCTGGTTGGAGGTGTGTACGGTGCGCTGGAACAGGGTGAGCTGGGTGCTCGGCGGGCGCCACAACCCGTTGCGGCGCCGCGTCGACAAGATCGAGGCGGCCATCCTGGTCGCACTGGCCGTTGTGTTCGTGGTCGGGGCGCCGGTGCTTGCGGTCAGCGCCATCAGCTGGTCGCACGCCGCCGGCCTGCGCCAGCTGCGCACCGATGCCGCCTACCGTCAGGTTCCGGCGACCCTGCTTGAGGCCGCCGGCGCCGGGCAGCCGGTACCGGACGGCGGGCAGAACGTCGCGCTGGTGCCCGCGCGGTGGACGGCCCCGTCCGGCCGCACGCGGATCGGCGTGCTAGAGACGCCCCCGGGTTTGCCCGCCGGCGCTCGGGTGACAGTCTGGGTGACGGGGAACGGGCAACTGACCAGCCCGCCGCCAAGCAGCGCCGCGGTGACTGAGCAGATGGTCCTCGCCGCGATCGGCGCGGTCGTCGGCCTGGCCGTGCTGCTGTGGCTCATCGCCGTGGCGGTGCGGCTGGCAGCCAACAAGCGGCGCATCGCCGACTGGGCGGCGGGTTGGGCCGCGATGAGCCCGCGCGGACGCAGTTCCGCTAGCTGACCAGTCCTGGAGGACAGATGCAGTGCTGGGTGGTGGATCATGTGGCGTCCATCGACGAGCAGCCGCTGATCCGGATCGAGCGTGCCGAGCCGCAGCCGGGCGCGGGGCAGGTGCGCGTGCGGGTCAGCTGTTGCGGGGTCTGCCGCACCGACCTGCACCTGGCTGAGGGCGATCTGCCGCCGCGGCGACCGCGGGTCGCCGTCGGTCACGAGGTCGTCGGCCGGGTCGACGCGGTTGGCGACGGCGCTCACCGGTTCGCTGTCGGCGACCGGGTCGGCATTCCCTGGCTTGCCCACACGGACGGGACGTGCGCGTTCTGCCGCCGCGGCGCGGAGAACCTGTGCCTGCAACCCCAGTTCACCGGCTGGGATGTCGACGGCGGGTACGCGGATGCCTGCGTGGCGAACGAGGCATTCGTCTACCGGCTGCCCGAGGAGCTCGACGACGAGCACGCCGCGCCGCTGCTGTGCGCTGGCATCATCGGCTACCACGCGCTGCTCCGCGCGGCGGTTCCGCCAGGTGGCCGGCTCGGCATCTATGGCTTCGGCAGCAGCGCGCACATCACCGCGCAGATCGCCCTGCGCCAGGGCCTGGCTGTGCACGTGCTGACCCGCGGCGAAGGCAACCGCAAGCTCGCCGCCGAGCTCGGCGCCGACTCCGTCGGGGAAGCGGCGGACGCCCCGCCGGAGCCGCTGGATGGCGCGATCCTCTTCGCCCCCGCAGGCGAGCTCGTGCCTGTCGCACTGCGCGCGCTCGACCGAGGCGGCACCCTGGCCGTGGCGGGCATCTGGCTGTCCGACATCCCCGCCATCAGCTATGCCGACGAGCTGTTCCAGGAGAAGCAGCTGCGCAGCGTCACGGCGAACACGCGTCGCGATGGCGAGGAGTTCCTCCGGCTGGCCGCGCGGCTAGACATCAGGCCGACGACGGTTGGCTATCCGATGACTGCCGCGCAGGACGCGCTGGCTGACCTGGCGCATGGCCGATTCAGCGGCTCCGCGGTGCTGCACAACTAGGTACCGGCGCCGAGTGGCCCCGGCTGGCGCTGCGATCTTCTCGCTGGCTCCCGGCCTTCGGGCTGGCGCACTCGCTTCTGGCTGACCGTCGGCGGTATGTCCAGTGTCGTCGGCTGGCCCGCTGGCAGCGTGAACTCGTGGCCGTAGTGGTGCAGCACGACGGGCGGCCCGGCGGCCAGGGTGTAGGTGGCGGCGGCCTTGGTGATCACGGTGCGAAGGGCCTGGCCGCGGAAGACCACGGCGAACGAGAGCTGCGTTATCGGCTCCGGCAGCCGCGGGGCGAACGTCAGCTTGCCGTACTTGGAGCGCATTCCGCCGAACCCTGCAACGGCGACCGACCACGCGCCAGCCAGGGCGGCCAGGTGCAGCCCATCGTGGACGTTGCGCTCGGTGTCGTCCAGATCAATCAGCGCGGACTCGGCGAGGTAGTCGTAAGCCAGCTCGAGCTGGCCGACCTCGGTGGCGATGACGGCCTGCGTGGATGCCGACAGCGAGGAGTCGCGGACGGTGAGCCGCTCGTAGTACTCGAAGTTCCTGGCCTTCTCCTCGGCGCTGAACGCGTGCGGCCGGTGTTGCATCGCCAGCACCAGGTCGGCTTGCTTGACGACCTGCTTGCGGTACAGGTCGAAGTAGGGAAAGTGACGGAGCAGCGGGTACTTCGCTTCGCTTGTCCGGCCGAAGTCCCATGTCGCGTGCCTGGTAAAGCCCGCCGCCTGCTGATGGACGCCGAGTTGGTCGTCGTACGGCACTGCCATCGCATCGGCGGCCCGGCGCCAGGCCTCGATCTCGGCGCTGCTGACGGCGAGGGCGCTGGCCTGAGCCGGGTGGCGCTGGACGGCGTCCGCCGCCGCGCGCAGATTGTGCTGGGCCATCAGGTTCGTATAGATGTTGTCGTCAGCCACGGCACTGTACTCGTCGGGTCCTGTCACCCCGTCGATGTGGAACGTTGCCTCCGGAGGCATGCCGGCCGCCGGGCTAGCGCTCTGTTCGAAGTGGCCAAGCGACAGCCAGAGCCGCGCAGTCTCGACGAGTAGCTCTAGACCTGGTCCGGCCTCGAAATCAGTATCGTCCGTGACATCGACGTAACGGATCACCGCGTCCGCGATGTCGGCATTGACGTGAAACGCTGCGGTACCGGCGGGCCAGTAGGCGGAGCACTCGGCGCCGTTGATGGTCCGCCACGGGAATGCGGCGCCGCGGAGGCCTAGCTGACGCGCGCGGTCCCTGGCCTTAGGCAACGTGCTGTGCCGCCAGCGCAACGCGTCGGCGGCCGCGCCCGGGTAGGTGAGCGTCAGCATCGGCAGCACGAACATCTCGGTGTCCCAGAACGCGTGCCCGTCGTAACCAGGACCAGTCAGTCCCTTGGCGCCGATGGCCTGGAGTTCAGCGCGCGCGCCGGCCTGCAGCACGTGGAACAGCGCGAACCTCATCGCCTGCTGAACCTCGACATCGCCGTCAATCTCAAGGTCCGCCCGGCCCCAGAAGTCATCGAGGAACTCCCGCTGCTGGTCGACTAGGCCTTGCCAGCCGGTCTGCACGGCAGCGGCGAGCGCTGCCTGCACCTGGTCGCGGATGGCAGGCAGCGATCTGGCGGAAGACCAGCCGTAACCGGCGAATTTCACCAGCCGCAGGCGCTGGCGGGGCGCAACCGTCGCGGACACGGTCAGCCTGGCCAGGTCGGGCTGGCTCTCGAATGACTGCCTGGTCCCGGCCGGGCCGTCCACCTCGTGCTGCATTGCGGCGGCGACGAGCAGCTTGCTGTGCTCGGTGCGATGCACGAGTAGCGCGCCGCCGGCGTCGGCCGTGTGCATTTCGCCGTGCAGCACAAGGCCAAGCGCAGTTGCGCCGCGCGGATCGCCGAGCACGTGCTCGGCGGTCGGCAGCGGCTCGTTGGCAACAAGCTCGGACTGCACGACGAAGTCGGCCGGCTCGTCGAGCGGCTCGACCTCGTAGCAGATCGCCGCCACCGATCGCTGCGCCAGCGACACTAGCCTGGTGGAGGTGACCCGGACCGCCCGGCCAGCCGGGGAGACCCAGTCAGCCGTCCGGGTCAGCGTCCCTGCGCGGAAATCCAGCATCCGCTCGTGTGCGCGAAGCTGGCCGTACCGCACGTCGAACGGCTCGTCATCGACGAGCAACCGGATCAGCTTGCCGTTGGTGACATTGATGATCGTCTGGCCGAATTCGGGCCAGCCGTATCCGTATTCCGGGTACAGCAGCGATCGTCGCTCATAGCAGCCGTTGAGATAGCTGCCTGGCAGGCCGTGCGGCTCACCTTCGTCCAGATTGCCACGCCAGCCGACATGGCCGTTGGACAGCGCGAACAGGGACTCGGTCTGCGCGAGCAGCCCGAGTTCCAGCTGGGTCTCGCGCAGGCACCAGGGCTCTGCGGGAAATGCCGGATGCCGGATCATGATCCAGCCCCGACCTCGTCGGCAGTGAACCCCGGCACCCCGCCCACTGTAGTAGCCGGCGGCCAGCCGGCGCGATCAGCGTGCGAGTGATGGCTCGGCTTCCAGCGCGGCGATGCCCGGCAGGGTCTTGCCTTCCAGGTACTCCAGGCTGGCGCCGCCGCCGGTGGAGACGTGACCGAACTGGTCGTCGGTGAAGCCGAGACTGCGTATCGCCGCCGCAGTGTCACCGCCGCCGATCACCGTGTAACCCGCGCACTCGGCCAGCGCGCCCGCCACCGCGCGCGTTCCGGCGGCGAAGCACGGGATCTCGCTGACCCCCATCGGGCCGTTCCAGAACACGGTGCCGGCGCCGGACAGCCGGCTGGCGAACAGGCTCGCGGTGCGAGGGCCGATGTCCAGCGCCTTGAGCCCGGGTGGAATCCGCGACGAGCCAACGACCGCGTAGGCCGCGTCGGCCGACCGTTCGGCCGCGACCGTCAGGTCCTCGGGCAGCACCAGGTCTACCCCGCCAGCGGCGGCCTTGGCCAGGTAGCCGCGGGCCGCCTCCTGGTCGCCTTCCAGCAGCGACGCGCCGACCGGGTAGCCCTGTGCGGCTAGGAACGACACCGCGATCGCGCCGCCGATCAGTACCTGGTCGGCGATGCCGAGCATCGAGGCGACCACGGGCAGCTTGTCGGCGACCTTAGCGCCGCCCATCACGACCACGTACGGCCTGCGGATGTCGGTTGTCAGCCGCTGCAGCGCGGCTGTCTCGGCCTGGATCAGGTACCCAGCCGCGTGCGGCAGCCTAGCTGGCGCGTCGAACACACTGGCGTGCTTGCGGTGCACCGCGCCGAACCCGTCACCGACGTACAGGTCGGCGAGCGCGGCCAGTTCGTCCGCGAACGCGCCGCGGTTCGCGTCGTCCTTGCTGGTCTCGCCGGGCTCGAACCGCAGGTTCTCCAGCAGCACGACGTCGCCAGGCCGCAGCGCCGTGGCGGCCGACCTGGCCGACGTCCCGACGACGTCGGTTGCGAAGCCGACCGGCTGGCCGAGCAGGCGAGCCAGCCTGCTGGCGACCGGCGCGAGCGTAAACCTCGGGTCGGGCGCCCCGGCCGGCCGGCCGAGGTGCGAGCACGCCACGACGGCCGCGCCGCGGTCGATCAGGGCACGCAGCGTCGGCAGGCAGGCGCGGATCTTGCCGTCGTCCGCGATCTCCGTGCCGTCCATCGGCACGTTCAAGTCGAGACGCAAAAGCACCCGATGACCCGCTACCTCGAGATCGTCAATGGTCCGCACCGCGTCATCTCCTGTCTGGCCGTTCTAGGCCGCAGTCGCCGTGTGGTCGATGACGTCCACGACGCCGTCGATCTCCCAGGTCATGTCGACGGCAGCACGGACGTCAGCGTGCCGCGCCGTCCTGGACGAGTTGCCGGTGAGCGTCACGATGCCGCCGTGCACTTGCACACCGATCCGCTCGTCCGGGGCGACCGCCGCCAACACCTCGCGTACCTGGCGCTCGATGTCAGCGTCCGGGACCAGGAACACGCCGAGCAGATCGCGCCGGGTGACCAGGCCGACCAGCTTGCCGTCTCCGTCCGCGACCGGCAGCCGCCTGACGTGATGCTCGGTCATCGCCTTCGCCGCCGCCGCTACCGTCGCGTCGGGGTGAATTGTCACCGCGGGTGCGGTCATCATCTTTTCTGCAGTCAGCCGCTGGTACCGGGCGCGGTCGCTGCCGTGCCGCAGCATCCCAGTCCACGTCGTGCGCGTGCCGGCGTGCCGGTCGCGCGCAGCTATGAGGTCGGCCTCGGAAACCACTCCGGCGATGTGCCGGCCGAGTGTCAGCACCGGAACACCGCTGATCTGGTGGCCGACGAGCAACTCAGCGAGCTCCTTGTACGGCGTGATGCGGTCGACGGTCACGACGTCGGTCGTCATGACGTCCCGCACCCTGCTGTGCCAGCGGCCATGGTGCTTTGGCGGGTGCTGCTGGCGCTGGCCTGCGGGCTTGCCGGAAACCAGCCGGTCGCCGGCGGGCCTTTCGCCCAGCTCGCTGGCGACCTGCGCGACGGCGCGACTCACGTCGCTTCGCGCGGCCCGGTGGTGCAGCGAGTCGTAGTAGGCAGCGCCCAGATGACGGAGCATCGCATCCAGATGAATGTCCTCGCGGCTCATCGTGACCTCCCCGAAGTCGCGCCCGTGACGGGCAGCGTCTGGCGTGCCTGACAGTTCCTGTCTAGCTGCCAGGGACGTCATCCAGCAGGGTCGAAAGTCCGCAGCGACAGGGCGCAACATCCCGCCCGCGCCGGGTTAGCTACCCCGGGTTAGCTACCTCTGAGCGGCAACCGCGAGCGTCGCGCCCAGCCTTGCCTGATCCTCGCCGGACGATTCCTCCGGTCCGACGACCACGACCGGGCAGTGCGCCCGGCTCAGGCAGGTCCTGATCACCGGGCCGATGGCAGGCCCGGTCAGCGCGTGCGCGGACGCGCTGCCCAGCACGAGCAAGTCAGCACCGGCCGACCGCTCGACGAGCGCCCGTTCGGGGGTGCCCTCCGCGATCTCGGCGGTCAGGTCGTCGGGTAGCGCTGGTCCGAGCACGGCCCGCATCGTGGCGGCCAGTACGTGGCTGGCGGTCAGCACCTGTTGCTGCGCATCGGGCAGCGGAGGTGCATAAGAAGCGCGGTGCGCCGCAGTCCAGATCAGCACCACCCGCAACTGGCCGTGCCGCCGGCTCGCCTCGTCGGCGGCCCAGCGCAGCGCGCGTGCGGACGCCGGTGAACCGCTGACGCCGACCACGATGGCCGGTCGCCGCTCGCCGTCCTGAACTTCGGTGGCCGCGCTCTCAGCTGTCATCGTGCCGCACCGCCTCTCCTTCGGCCCGCAGCTACCATCCAACTGCGGCCGTGGCCCGCGCCGCTAGGGCCGAAGGTCCGCGAGCACGGCGCGCGACTGCCTGGCGATCTCGATGTCCTCCCTGGCGGTGATCACTACCACCGGCACAGCGGCCGAGCTGCCGCTGATCACGCAGTCCGCGGTTGCCTCGTTGCGCTCGGCGTCGAGGCTCACGCCGAGGAAGCCGAGGCCGGCCGCGGCGGCAGCCCGGATCGGCGGGTGGTACTCGCCGATGCCACCGGTGAAGACAAGGGCGTCCAGGCCGTTCATGGCAGCGGCCATGGCGGCGATCTCGCGACGCAGCCGGTGCACGTAGACGTCGATGGCGAGGCGAGCGGTGCGAACGCCACCGTCCGCGGCGCTGCGCACGTCGCGCATGTCACCCGAGCCGTCCGGCAGCCCCGCTAGACCGGCAAGGCCGGACCTTTGCTCTAGCGCGCTGGCGAGGTCATCGACGCCGAGCCCGCCGCGGCGCAGCAGCCAGGCGATCAGGCCGGGGTCGACGCTGCCGCTCCTGGTCGCCATTACCAGCCCTTCGAGCGGGGTGAAGCCCATCGTGGTGTCGACGCACTTGCCGCGATCGACGGCAGCCAGCGATGCCCCAGCGCCGAGGTGGCAGGTGACGATCCGCAGGCCATCCTCCTGCCGGCCGAGCAGCTCAGCGGCGCGCCGCGCCGCGTACCCGTGCGACAGGCCGTGGAAACCGAACCGGCGCAGCCCGTATCTCTCGTTCCACTCCATCGGCAGCGCGTACGTGGCCGCGGACGCTGGAATCGTGGCGTGGAAGGCCGTGTCGAAGCACGCGACGCCGGGCAGGTCAGGCAGCGCCCGGCGGGCCGCGTCGATGCCAGCGATGGCTCGCGGCTGGTGCAGCGGAGCCAGGTCGGTGAGCTGCCGGAGGGCAGCGACGACGTCGTCGTCGATGAGCACGGCAGCCCGGAACCGTCGCCCGCCGTGCACGACGCGGTGCCCGACGACGTCAGCTTTGCTGCCCGCCGCGAGCAGGAACTCGGTGAGCTCGTCGTGGTCTGAGCTGCCGTCCCAAGGGTCGAGGTCGAAACTGTCCTCGACCTTGTCGTCGGGCCGAAGTACCGCGACCTTCAGGCTGCTCGACCCGGCGTTGATCACGATCACCCTGGTCATGACGCAGGATGCGGCCAGGTCCAGTTGGCGACCTCGGGCATGTCCTCGCCGTGCGCGCGCGTCCAGGCCTTGGCACTTGTCCTCGCGTCGGTCATCTGCTGACGCAGCTCGCCGGCCCGCTCGCCGAGTCCGGGCACGCGGTCGATCACGTCCATGACCAGGTGGAACCGGTCCATGTCGTTCATCATGACCATGTCGAACGGCGTCGTCGTCGTGCCCTCTTCCTTGTAGCCGCGGACGTGGAAGTTCGCGTGGCCTGCCCGGCGATAGGTGAGCCGGTGGATCAGCCACGGGTAGCCGTGGTAGGCGAAGATGACTGGGCGGCTGGTCGTGAAGAGCGCGTCGAATTCAGCGTCGCTCATCCCGTGCGGGTGCTCGTTCTCCGGCTCCAGCCGCATCAGGTCCACCACGTTGACCACCCGCACCCGCAGGTCGGGCAGGTTGCGCCTGAGTATGTCGGTGGCGGCCAGCACCTCGAGCGTCGGCACGTCGCCGGCGCAGCCGAGCACCACGTCGGGTTCCTCGCCGTCACCGTCGCTGCTTGCCCACTGCCAGATCCCGGCACCGCGCGTGCAATGCAGGATGGCCGACTCCATGTCCAGCCAGTTCGCCTCGGGCTGCTTGCCCGCCACGATCACGTTCACGTAGTCACGGCTGCGCAGGCAGTGGTCGGCGACCGACAGCAGGGTGTTCGCGTCGGGCGGCAGGTAGACGCGGATGACCTCTGGCTTTTTGTTCATCACGAGGTCGATGAAGCCGGGATCCTGGTGGCTGAACCCGTTGTGGTCCTGCCGCCACACGTGCGAAGTGAGCAGGATGTTCAGTGAGCCGATCGGCCGGCGCCAGGGCAGCTCCCTGGAGACCTTCAGCCACTTGGAGTGCTGGTTGAACATGGAATCGACGATGTGGATGAACGCCTCGTA
>JASHTT010000688.1 GCA_030040415.1 Streptosporangiaceae bacterium
CGCGCTCGGTGATATAGGCGAACTGACCGCTGGCTGCCTCTCGAGCAGGTTCGGCAACGGCAGGAGCGTCCTCAACAGCCACTTCGCTCAATGCTCACACCTCATCGGCGGTTGCTACATGTCAACCTGGCCTGAGTGTAAGACAGTTGTTGCTCACTGGCATGCCACCACTGGTACGTGTCCACCGGCTTCACACCCGTGGGCGGGGTCCGCGTCGGTTGAGGCGTGCGGGAAGCTTGAGCGGATGATAGCGGCAGACCTCGCGGACGCGTTTCGGCCGCACGGTTGCCTGCCAAGAGCAGCACTTGCGACTTCCCAGACTTTCGGCCTGTACATCACGGACTCAGCCAGCGCGTCCAACCATTTACGGGAATGCCTCGTCGAGTGCTGCGACGCGCCAGTAGGTAGGCTCGCCAGCGTGGCTTACGACGCCGATCTCGCCAACCGGATCCGGCTGCTCATCGGCACCGGACCGGACGTGTCCGAGAAGCGGATGTTCGGCGGGCTCGCGTTCCTGATCTGCGGCCACATGGCCGTCGCCGCGAGTAGGAGCGGTGGCGCCATGGTGCGGGTTGATCCGCAGGAGGGCGACGCCCTTATCGCGCAGACGCCAGCCACCCCGATGGAGATGCGCGGCCGCGAGATGTCCGGCTGGCTGCGGATCGAGGAGGAGTACCTGCGCGACGACGACGACCTAGCCGAGTGGGTCGAGCGCGGTACGGCCTACGCGCGCTCGCTGCCACCCAAGCGCTAGGGCCGGTGGATTCGCGCCTGACTCGGGCAATTAGCCCGCGGAGGCGGCCCGCAGCAAGCCCGCCGGCAGGCCACACTGGTGGGGTGAGCGAGCGGATCAGGACCGCCATCCGCGTCGAGGGCGTCGTGCAGGGCGTCGGGTTCCGGCCGTTCGTGTACTCGCTCGCCACCAACCTCGGCCTGGCCGGGCTCGTCGGCAATGACGTGGACGGCGTGTTCGCCGAGGTCGAGGGCGATGCCGGGGCGGTCGGCGCGTTCCTCGCCCAGCTCGAGCAGCAGGCGCCACCGCTCGCGAGGATCCAGCGAGTCACCACCAGCCCGCTGGCCCCGACCGGCGCCGACGGGTTCGTCATCGCGGCGAGCCTGCCGGGCGGGCAGCGCCGCACCCTGGTGCCGGCCGACAGCGCGACGTGTGCCGACTGCCTGCGCGAGCTGGCCGACCCGGCCGACCGCAGGTACCGCTACCCGTTCATCAACTGCACCAACTGCGGCCCGCGCTTCACCATCGTCCTCGACGTGCCTTACGACCGGCCGCTGACCACCATGCGCGGGTTCGCGATGTGCGCGGCCTGCGCCGCGGAGTACCACAACCCTGCCGACCGGCGGTTTCATGCCCAGCCGGTCTGCTGTCCGGCCTGCGGGCCGCGCCTCGCGCTGACCGACGCCGAGGGGGTCCCGCTGCCGGGCGCCGACCCGGTGGCGTCCGCGGGGGCGCTGCTCCGGGCCGGCCAGGTGCTGGCCGTGAAGGGGCTCGGCGGCTACCACCTGGCGGTTGCTGCCGGGAACGAGACCGCTGCGGCCGCGCTGCGCGCGCGCAAGCACCGGGAGGACAAGCCTTTCGCGATCATGGTGCCCGACCTGGCGGCCGCCCGCTCGCTGTGCGACGTCGATGACACGGCGCTGCGGCTGCTGACCAGCCCCGGGCGGCCGATCGTGCTGCTGCCACGGCGGCCAGCCGCGGACGGCATGATCGCCCGGGCGGTCGCGCCCGGCAACCGCCAGCTCGGCCTCATGCTGCCGTACACACCGCTGCATCATCTGCTGGTCGATGCCGCGGCCGGGCCCATCGTGGCGACCAGCGGCAACGTCTCGGACGAGCCGATTGCCTACCGGGATGCCGACGCGCTGACCCGGCTGGCCGGAATCGCTGACGCTTTCCTGCTGCATGACCGCCCCATCCACATCAGGACCGACGACTCGGTGGTGCGCGCCTCCAGCGGCCGCGAGTCTGTGGTCCGTCGTTCCCGTGGTTATGTGCCGGAGGCGCTGCTGGTAAGCCCTCCGCTGCCGCGCCCCGTGCTGGCCTGCGGTGCCGAACTGAAGAACACGTTCTGCCTGGCGGAGAGCACCCGCGCGGTCGTCTCGCACCACATCGGCGACCTGGAGAACGCCGAGACGCTGCACTCCTTCACCGAGGGCATCGGGCACTTCCGGCGGCTGCTCGACATCGAGCCAGAGTTGGTCGCGCACGACCTGCACCCGGACTACCTGTCGACGAAATACGCAGTGGAACTGGCCGGCGTCGACCTGATCGGCGTGCAGCACCACCACGCGCACATTGCGTCCTGCCTGGCCGACAACGGTGAGTCCGGGCCGGTGATCGGGGTCGCGTTCGACGGCACCGGGTACGGCACCGACGGGACCATCTGGGGCGGCGAGTTCCTGGTCGCGGACCTGGCCGGGTTCGAGCGGGCCGGCTGGCTGGCACCGGTGCCGCTGCCGGGCGGGACCGCGGCCATCCGGCAACCATGGCGGATGGCCGCGTCCTACCTGGCGGAGGCCTACGCGGGCGGGCCGCCGACGCGTCTTGGCGTCCGGCACCGGCACGAGCGGCACTGGGCCGCGGTGGTCGCCATGGCGGAGCGAGGCCTGAACTCGCCGTTGACGTCCAGCGCCGGGCGGCTGTTCGACGCGGTAGCGGCGCTACTCGGCATCCGGGACGAGATCAACTACGAAGGCCAGGCCGCGATCGAACTGGAGCAGTTCGCCAGCTTGCGCGAGCGGGGCGCGTACCTGGCGACCGTGGTCGCGGCGCCCGCTTCCGGCCCGGACGGCCCTGGCGGGGGCGCAGGTGATGGCCGGTCTGCCGGCCCGGCGGCAGCGGCCGAACTGATCGCCACCGCGGGTCAGCGGCCAGCTGGCGGGCCGCCGATCATCGTCAGCGGAGCTGACCTGGTCCGCTCGGTTGCCGAGGACCTGCTTGCGGGGGTCGCGGCGCCGACGATCGCGGCCCGGTTCCACTACGGCGTGGCCGCTGCGATCATGACGGTCTGCCGCCAGCTCAGGGACCGCACCGGACTCGAAGTCGTCGCCCTGTCCGGCGGCGTGTTCCAGAATCTGCTGCTCACCGACCGGGTCACAACCGGGCTGACGGACGCGGGCTTCCGTGTCCTGCTGCACAGCAGGGTGCCCTGCAACGACGGCGGCATAAGCCTCGGCCAAGCTGTAGTGGCCGGCGCCCGGGACCGGTTGCGCCGGGCCGGGTTACCGGACTCCAGCTAGGCCGCTCTTGTGCAGCGTCCCGGGTGATGGCCGTCGGCCCGGCGGTCGCCTTACGCGTGGGCCAGCGCACCGGCGCGCAGCCAGTCGTACCAGGGCAGCACCCCGTCGCCGGTTGTCGCGGAGAGTTCCAGCAGGAGCGCGCCGGGCGAGACCTGGCGCAGTTCGTCGGCATACCGCTGCGGGTCGAATTCGACGTACGGCAGCAGGTCGGTCTTGTTCAGCAGTACCAGGTCCGCGTGACGGAACATGTGCGGGTACTTCCGCGGCTTGTCGGCGCCCTCAGTCACGGACGCTAGGACGACCCGGGCCGCCTCTCCGAGGTCGAACAACGCCGGGCAGACGAGGTTGCCGACGTTCTCGATGACCACGATCGAACGCGGCGGCGGCTCCAGGTCGCGCAGAGCGTGCGCAACCATCGCGGCGTCGAGGTGACAGCCGGTACCGGTGTTGATCTGCACGACCCGGCTACCCGCCGCCTGGATGCGCTCGGCATCCAGCGCAGTCTCCTGGTCGCCCTCTATCACGGCGACGGGTAGCTCGCCCGCCAGTTCCCTGGCGGTGCGCTCCAGCAGCGTTGTCTTGCCGGAGCCTGGTGAGCTCATCAGGTTGACCGCGAGGATCCCGCGGTCGGCAAGCCAGCGCCGGTTCGCAACCGCGATCTCGTCGTTCTTGGCCAGCACCTTCTGTTGCAGCACGACGGTGCGACCGGCAGCCGGCGCGTCGTGGTCATGGTGCTCGTGGTCATGGTGCTCATGGTCGTGATCGTGGTGACTGCGCTCACCGGGAGTCAGCAGCGTGAGCACCGGACCGGCGGCGCAGCCACATGTTCCGCACATCCTTTATGCCACCTCGACTCGACTTCCCCAGCTGGCCTATGCCACCTGGACTGACGTGATTCGCAGGTCCTGCCCGGCCACCACGGTGGCGTCGGCGCTGCCGCACGGGCAGAGTACGATCGGCCAGTCCGGCTCGAAGTCTGTGCCGCACACCCGGCAGTGACAGACCGCGGCCGGTTCGTCGATCTCCAGCCGGGCTCCCTCCAGGCTGGTGCCCTCGGTCACCAGGTCGAAGCAGAACCTGACGGAGTCCGCCACCACGCCCGACAGCGCGCCGATCTCCAGCCGGACGCAGCTGATCCGCTGGTCCGGCAGCCGCTCGGCAACGGCCGCCACCAGGCTCTCGGTGATGGCCAGCTCGTGCACCTGTGCTTCCCCTCGCCCATCTCTCCGCTGCGCAGTCGTCCGCCACGCCCGCCGGTCAGCAGATCCGCGGCAGCGGGTCGCCGACCAGCAGATCGACGATCCGGGTCCCTCCGAACGCCGTCTTGAGCTGGACGATGCCGGGCGGCTGCTCGGTGACCGTGCCGATGACGGCGGCTTCGGCGCCCTGCGAGTGAGCGCGCAGCGCCGCCAGGGCTGCCGAGGCGTCGTCCGGGCTCACGACCGCGACCAGCCGTCCCTCGCAGGCCACGTACATGGGGTCGATGCCGAGCAACTCGGCGGCACCGCGCACCTCGGGCCGGACCGGAATGTCGTCCTCGATGACCAGCACGCCGACACCAGCGGCCGCCGCGATCTCGTTGAGGATCGTGGCCACGCCGCCTCTTGTCGCGTCGCGCAGTGCCCGGACGCCCGGTGCCGCCGCCAGCAGGTCCGCGACCAGCCCGTTCAGCGGCGCTGTGTCGGAGCAGACGTCAGCCTCGATGTCCAGCTCACCACGGGCCAGCATGATGGTCACCCCGTGGTCGCCGATCGGGCCCGATACCAGGATCACATCGCCCGGCCGCGCCTGTGCTACGCCGAGGCTGGTGCCGGGCGCGAGCAGGCCGACCCCCGCCGTGTTGATGTAACACCCATCGGCCTTGCCCTTCTGGACGACCTTGGTGTCGCCGGTGACAACCTGGACCCCTGCCCGCTGCGCGGCGGCCTGCATGGAGGCCACGATCCTGGTCAGCTCGGCGACCCCGAAACCTTCCTCCAGGATGAACCCGGCAGACAGGTACAGCGGGACGGCTCCGGCCGTCGACAGGTCGTTGACCGTACCGTTGACCGCCAGGTCGCCGATGTCACCGCCGGGGAAGAACAGCGGGGACACCACATAGGAGTCGGTGGTCAGCGCCAGCCTCGCGCCGCCCACCTGCAGCCGCGCCGCGTCCTCAAGGGGCTCGAGCGCCGGGTTGCGAAAGGCGTCGAGGAACACGGCCTCGATCAGCGTCTGCGTCGCCTTGCCGCCGGCGCCATGCGACATCGTGATGCGGTCTTCCCTGACCCGCGGCCTGGCCCGGCGGGCGCGGTCGATCCGCTCCAGCACCAGTTCTTCCCGCACGGTGCCGGGCAGTGGCTGCGGCGAACCGTGGTGCTCGAACCGCTCGTGTTCCTGGAGGGCCTGCTGCACCCAGCCGGCGGCCGGACTCTCATGCGGGGCGGTCACGACGCGCTCGCCTCCTTGACGCGATGCCGGGTGAGCCGCCCGTAGTTGTAGTAGGCCGCGCAGGCGCCCTCCGGAGACACCATGCAGGTGCCGATCGGTGTCTCGGGCGTGCACGCGGTGCCGAACACCTTGCACTCCCACGGCTTCAGCACGCCTTTGAGTACCTCGCCGCACTGGCAGGCCTTCGGGTCGGCGACGCGAACGCCGGGGACGGAGAACAGCTTCTCGGCATCGAACCGCTCGTACTCCGCCCTGACCTTCAGCGCCGAATGCGAGATGAACCCGAGGCCACGCCACTCGAAGTAGGGCCGCAGCTCCATGGTCTGGCCGATCGCGCGCAGCGCTACCGCGTTCCCGTCCCAGGGGACCACCCGGGAGTACTGGTTCTCTACTGCAGCCTCGCCCCTGCTGAGCTGGAGCATCAGCAGGTAGATCGACTGCAGGATGTCGAGCGGCTCGAACCCGGCCACGACTACCGGCTTGCCGTAGTCGCGGGCGATGAACTCGTACGGCCGGCAACCGATCACGGTGGACACGTGCCCGGGACCGATGAAGCCGTCGAGCCGCAGGTCCGGTGAGTCCAGGATCGCCTTGATCGCCGGAATGATCGTGACGTGGTTGCAGAAGATCGAGAAGTTGTCCAGGCCCTCGGCCGCGGCGCGCAGCACCGTCATCGCGGTCGACGGCGCAGTGGTCTCGAAGCCGATCGCCATGAAGACGACGCGCTTGTCCGTGTTCTGCCGGGCAATCTTGAGCGAGTCCAGCGGCGAGTACACCATCCGGATGTCCGTACCACGGGCCTTGGCGTCGAAGAACGAGCCGTTGCTACCCGGCACCCGCATCATGTCGCCGAACGAGGTCATGATCACGTCGGGCTCGCTGGCCAGTGCCATCGCGTCGTCGACCCGGCCCATCGGGATCACGCACACCGGGCAGCCGGGTCCGTGCACGAGCGTGATCTGCTCGGGCAGGTAGTCCTCGAGGCCGTGCTTATAGATGGTGTGCGTGTGGCCGCCGCACACTTCCATGAGCTTGTACTGCCGGCCTGGCTCGCACAGCGCGGTGATCCGGGCGGACAGCGCGCGCGCCTTCTCGGCGTCACGGAACTCGTCGACGAATCTCATCCGCCTCGCTCCTGTCTCATCCGTTGGGCCTGGCTACTCGATCCTGGATTCGGCGAGCGCGGCGAGTTCGTCCTCATAGGCCTGACCGATCCCCTCGAGGAACTCCAGCGCCGCGGCCGCCTCGGCCTCGTCGATCTTCGACAGCGCGAAGCCGACGTGGATCAGCACCCAGTCGCCCGGTTGCAGCTGCTCGCCGGCCAGCAGGCCGACGTTGATGACCCGCTTGACGCCGCTGACGCTGACCCTCGCCAGGTCAGGCTGGTCGGGGAGGAACTCGATCACCTCACCGGGGATGCCCAGGCACATGCGCCCACTCCTTCGTGACTATGGCGTGCGGATCGGACCTGACCAGGGCGTGTGCCTTCGCCGCGGCGGCGCTAGCAACCAGGTCGAGGACCACGCGGACAGCTTCGTCCACGGCTGCGGCCACGGGCCCGCTCAGCCCCATGCCGTAGTTCAGCCGGGCCGGCTCGCAGCCGACGACGAGCACCTGCCGGTCTGCCGCGCCAAGCATGGCAAGCATCCGCAGCACAACATCCGGCTGCATCCCGTGCGCGTCGAACAGCGGGCTGCCGGCCAGCGCGTCCGCGGACTGGCCGGGATCGCCGTCAGGTTCCGCTTGGCCGGCCTGCGCTTCCTTCTCGGCACCCGGCCCGAGGTCCTGCCCGGCCCGGTCGGGCTCGATGACGTAGACGGTGCCGGGCGTGCCGCCGCGAGACACCGCATCGACCAGGATCGCCGAGCTGTAGCGATCCGCCAGGTCATAGGCGAGGTGCATGCCGCGGATGCCGTAGTCGGCCACGTGCACCCAGTCGGGCAGGCTGACCGCGGCAAGCCGGCGCGAGACCTCGACCCCGAAGCCGTCGTCGCCGAGGAAGATGTTGCCGACGCCCGCGATCAGCAGCTGCCCGGTCATGAGTCGACCGGCACCGGCCGGAACTGGGCCGGCTGGCCAAGAGCCGCCTGGCACAGCTCCCAGAGGATGTTGTACATGGTCGTCTGCGCTTCCTGGATGCGGTGCACCGACGCCGACGGCGCGACGAACAGGTAATCCAGGGTGTCCAGTTCCGCCATCTTGCCGCCGGAGTACCCGGCGAACCCGACGGTGAGCAGGCCGCGCCTGCTGGCCTCGTCGAACGCGCGCAGCAGGTTCTCGGAGTTGCCGCTGGTGGACAGGCCGACCGCGATGTCGGCCGGGCCGCCGAAGGCGGCGATCTGGCGGGCGAAGACCACGTCCACGCCGATGTCGTTGCTGAGCGCGGTCAGCACGGCAGGGTCACTGGCCAGGCTGAGCGCAGCCAGCGGCCGGGCATCCGCGCCGGGGTTGAGGAACAGTGTGACGAGGTGCTGGGCATCGGTAGCGCTGCCGCCGTTCCCGAACGCCAGCAGTCGCCCGCCGGCGGTGAATCTAGCCGCCATGTCCTGCGCGCAGGCTGCTAGCCGGGCCGCGGCCGCGTCGCGGACCTCGCGCCGCAGCTCCAGGATCTCCTCCGCTTTGGCCACCGTCGATTGCCGGACGAGGTCCAGCACGGCCGTGATGTCGGTCTGGCCGGAGTACAGGAAGGGGTAGAGCGACTCCATCGAACCGTCTGCCGGTCCGCCGGTGCGGGACACGTGCGTCATCTCGGCGCTCCCGTTGGCCGAGCCCGCGCGGTTGGCGGCATCATCGTCGATCATCGCGGCACCACCGCGATCGCCTCCTTGGCGTGCACCAGGATCGTGTCACCGACCGCGGCCGGCACCAGCGCGACGCTGACCTCCTCGGTGCCCTGTCCGGTGTCCACGACGGCCAGGCCGTCCCCGAGCAGCCGCACCACGGTGACCTGGACGGCGGTGTCAGAGCACGTGATGCAGACCTCGCCATGGCATTCAGGTATGGAGTAGTCGGGAATGCTCACGCGACCACCCCCGGCGACAGCACGCCGGGCTGCTCGAAGAACACGTGCACCAGTTCCCACAGCACGTGGTAGGCGGTGACCTGCAGCTCCTTAACCACGCGCGGATCCCGGGACCTGGCCACGAGCAGGTGATCGACGACGTGACCGGATGCGACGGCGCCGCCGTCCCCACCGACCAGACCGATGGTCAGCATGCCGAGCTCACGGGCGGTCAGCAGGCCTGCCAGCACGGCAGCGCAGTTGCCGTCGGCCGAGATACCGAGCGCGATGTCGGCTGGTGCGGCGAGGTAGCGGAGCTGGTGGCAGAACACCCCGGTCAGGCCGCTGTGCGCCGCCACGCCGGTGACCGTGGCGATGTCGGATGTGAGCGAGATGGCCGGGAGCGCGCGCTTGCCGACGATGACCGGGTGCACGAACTCGACGGCGACGTGCTGGGCGTCCGTGCTCGCACTGCCCGTGCCGAACGCGACGAGTTTGCCGCCGCGGTGGAACCTGATGGCCATGTCGTGACACGCCGCGGCAACCGCCGCGGCCTGACCGGCGAAGTCGCGGACCGGATCCTCGCGACGCCCGAATAGCTCGCGGGCGTAGGCATCCGCCAGCCCGGCCACCGGGCTGGCAGACGGTCTGGCTGCTGGCGTCATGCGACCGCCTCCTGCTGAGCTGGCCTCGACAGGTCCAATTCGACGTCGACGCGCACGGCGTCCGCGACCTTCAGCGAGCCCAGGAAGGCCGTATAGGGCTTGATGCCGAAGTCTGTCTGCCGGACCGTCGTGGTGGCCCGGTACAGTCCTGGCCCGGTCTCGCTCACGTTGAGTCGCTGCGATCCGGACCGGCCGGCCAGCGTGAGCGTGCCCACGATCGTGCCGCCGCCGTTCGCTCCGGGCTCGAAGTCCGTCGCCGTAAAGGTGGCCTCAGGATAACGATCCGCCCGCAGCGTCTTACGCGCGGTCACCGCTATCTCGCGTTTATCCCGGTCGGTCAGCGGCTTGAGGCCGCCAGAGCCCTCCCGCACCACGAGCGCACCGAGATCGACGCGGACCTGCAGTTCGGCCGGCGAGCCGGCGTCGGACACGGCTAGCTGGCCCGACCACCGCGCGGCTTCGATGGTGAGGTCATGACCGGCCTGGGCCGCAAGCCCGTCGCGCGCGGTAAGTAAGGTGATCCGGCCCTGACCCGGGCCGAACTCGCGGCGTCCTGGCTCAATCGCCATGGCAGAACCGTAGGACACATGTGGGGGGACGTCCAGTGCCCGGTTCAGACAGGTGTGGCCGTGCCGGGGATGATCGGCGCCCGCCGAGGTCAGGGCAGCGTGCCGCGGTTACCGAAGCGTGCCGCGGTTACGGCAGCGGGATCTCGCCGAACACTTCCTGGATCCGGCGCAGGTCGCGCATCCTCGGCTCGGTGGCCCCGCCGACCCACCTGCTCACCGTCTTGACCGAGACGCCGAGCTGCCGCGCGGCGGCCTCCTGGGTGAGCCCTTCGCGACGCAGGGCGCTCGACATCCACTCGGCGAAGGTGGTCGGCTGCGCTTCCTGCGCAGCCGACGTGTTGCGGGCGCGCTGCGGCGCTGACGGTGGCGGCGGCGACGCAGGATCCGCCGGTGCTGCTCGCAGGTAGGCACCGAGCGGGCCGGACATGACCGGCTGGGCAGCGGATCCGCGGCCGGCCGTGACGGGCTGCCCGTAGCCGCCCTGCCCGGCCGGGGCACTCTGAGCCTGCACTCCGACCGGGGCCTGCAGTGCGGTGTCGGAGTGCAGCACGTCTACCTCGACATGCTCGGGAAAGATCCGGAAGGCGACCTGGATGGAGCCGGCCGGCCCGGCCGCATCCAGCAGTGCCCGGAACACAGTCTCGCCGACCTCGCGGGTGCCCTCTTCGGTCAGCGGCGACTCGGCTAGGCAGCGTCGGACGAAGTCCCTGATGTCCGGGATCGACGAGGGCCTGGCGGGGAACACCTGCGACAGCACGACGACCGGGACGACCTCGATGGGGCTCCCCGCGGGTCCGTTACTGGGCTCCGCCACGGTCTGTCTCCTCTTGCCGTCGCCCCACGTGCGGCACGGCAGGGTCGCAGGCAAAATCTACGCGGACAAGGGCTGGGTCGGCAGCCTAGGCAGGCATCGTGGACTGGCCAGGCTGGTGCCGGCCGCGCCCCGGCTACGTCGACGGGTCACTATTGCCTGCACCTGAAGGCGAGTTTATCGCCTGGTTTGTCGAGCGTCTTCCTGGCCGCGTAGGACATTTATGTCTAGCAAAACGACTCTTCCGTCTTGTAGCCACCATGTAGCCGGTCTAACATGACGCACGTCTGCGCAACAGCACCGATCGGGAGGTGCGTCGTGGTCCAGCTGATCCGCTGCAGCGAAGGCGCGCCTCCGCAAGCGCCGGTCGCGCCTGCAGCACTCACCGCGCGAGTTACATCTCGCCGTCAGCCGGGCACGAAGGGCTTGCCACACAGCCAGGGATCCGCCACCGCCGGGAACTTGCCACCGCCGGGGGCCACCTCCGTGCTGACCGATCTGACCCCGCCCAGCACCTAGCCGCTCTGACAGCCGAGGAGGTGGCCTGACCATGGCCACTGGTACACAGACTGACGCGTCGCAGGCAGGCCAGACCGCGGACGCCGAGCCCGTGGTTCACATCCTGTGGATGAACGGCGGGCTCGGCTGCGACGGTGACTCCGTCGCGCTGACCGCGGCGACCCAGCCGAGCATCGAGGAGATCGCTCTCGGCGCGCTGCCGGGATTGCCGAAGGTCGCCGTGCACTGGCCGCTGATCGACTTCGAGTGCGGCCCGGAGACCGG
>JASHTT010000689.1 GCA_030040415.1 Streptosporangiaceae bacterium
CCACGGGCTGCCGAGCGGCGGGGTGTAAGACAGGTCGAGGTCGCTGATGGCCTCCACCGTCATGTTGGTGAAGATGGCGGCCGCTGCGATGTCGATCCGCTTGGCGATCTCGGCGTGCTTGTGCCCGAACAGCTGCATGCCGAGCAGTCGGCCCGTGCGGCGGTCGCCGGTGACGCGCATGGTGATGCGATGGCTCCCTGGGTAGTAGGCCTTATGGTCGTCCGCCTCGGACTGGACCGTGATGGACTCGAATCCGGCGGCAGCAGCCTCGTCGTGGCGGAGCCCGGTCCGGGCTGCGGCCTGATCGAAGATCTTGACGACCTGCGTGCCGAGGCTTCCTGCGAACTGCCGGTCGCCGCCGAGGGCGTTCTCGCCGGCCACCCGGCCCTGCTTATGCGCTGTGGTGCCCAGTGGCAAGTACGTCTCCCCGAGCAGCCGGTGATGGGTGATCACGCAGTCGCCGGCAGCGTGAACATCGGGCAGCCCGGTCTGCATCGCGCGGTCTACCTCGATCGCGCCGCGGACGCCCAGTTTCGCACCCGCCGCCGCAGCCAGCTCCGTGTCGGGCCGGACGCCGGTCACGACAAGCACCATGTCGGCGATCCGCTCAACGGCCTCGCCCGACTCGGTCTCGGCTTCGACTCGCAGCCTGCCCTGGCTGGCTGAGGTTGCCCTGCCGATCTGCCGGGCCGTGGTCCTCGTCAGCACGTCGACGCCCTGTCTGGCCAGTTCGGCGTGCACGAGCGCGCCGAGTTCGGTGTCGACGGTGGCAAGCACCTCGGGTAGCTGCTCAATCTGCGTAACCGCCAGGCCGCGGGCGGTCAGCGCGTCGGCCATCTCCAGCCCGACATACCCGGCGCCGATGATGACGGCGCTGGCCGGCGACGTCTGCTCGATCGTGCGCATCACGGCGAACGTGTCGCCCATCGTGTGCAGCACATGCACGCCATCATCGGGGCCGAGCGCGCCGGGACCACTGAGGCCGCCGATGGGTGGCCGGACCGGGACCGCGCCAGTTCCGATCACGAGCTTGTCGTAGGAGATGAGTTCGCCTTGGCCGGCTGGTCCCGTGACGTGCAGCTTGCGGCCGGGAACGTCGATGCGCCGGGCGACCGTGTCCAGCCGCAATGTCATCCCGGCGGCTTCAAGATCGGCGACCGTGCGGTGGGCGAGATTGCGCCAGTGGGTCACCTCACCGGAGACGTAGTACGGGATGCCGCAGATGGAGAAGTTCGGGTAGGCGTCCGCGACCACGACGGTGACGTCTGCCGACTGGTCGAGCTCGCGGGCGCGCAGGGCAGCGCTAATCCCAGCGTCGCTACCTCCGATCATGACCAGGTGCATGGTGGCTCCGTGTCTTGTTAACCGATACTCGGTTGGCTGGCACTGGTGACCGCGGCACTGGTGACTGCGGCACGGGTGACGGCGGTGGGATCGGCCGGGGTGATCGCTGGATAGAGGAGCCTTACGAGCACGATCGCCAGGATGCCCCCGGCGATCTGGGCGCCGATGTAGCTCGGAACCGAAGACGGGGCAATGCCGGCGAAGGTGTCGGAGAACATCCGGCCGACGGTAATGGCCGGGTTGGCGAAGCTGGCCGATGAGGTGAAGAAGTAGGCCGCGCCGATGTAGGCGCCGACTGCTGCCGGAGTAGCTCGGCTTCGACCCGACCGAGCGAGAGCGAAGATCACCAGCATCAGCCCTGTTGTTGCGATTATCTCCGATAGGAAGTGCGGGCCGGAGGCCCGGTGCTTTACCGAAATGCTCACCGCCGGCAAGGCGAACATCATGTTTGCGCCGATCGCGCCGGTAATGCAGCCACCGACCTGGGCGGGCAGGTAGGCCGCCGCGTCGCGCCAGGACAGGCCGCGGAAAGCCGCGTCGACGAAGGACACGACCGGGTTGAAGTGGCCGCCGGAGACCGGACCGAACATGAGGATGATCGCGAACAGCCCGGCTGCCGTTGCGGCCGCGTTCTCCAGCAGTTCCAAGCCCGTATCACCGGGCGACAGCCGCTGGGCAGCGATCCCAGCGCCGATGACCAGCGCGGCCAGGAGCGCGCTGCCCAGGAACTCGGCAGTGAGCCGCCGCCAGAGCGCTACTTCGGCCACGCCAGAACTCCCGGCATTCATAGACGGCTGTCGATACAGAACTCAGCTTGTCAGCTGTATCGATCCTCGTCAACATAGAGGCATGTCGATACAGCATGCGCCGGAGGACTTGGCCCTTCTCGACCCGACGGAGGCCGGCGCTTGCGCCCAGGCGGCCCTGGTCAGCGAGCCGATCGACGAGACTGCTGCAGCCGGGCTGGCCCAAGTCTTCAAGGCGCTCGGCGACCCGGTACGGCTTCGGCTGGTGTCCCTGATCGGCGCCCGCGATGGCGGTGAAGTCTGCGTCTGCGACCTCACCAGCGCGTTCGACCTGTCCCAGCCCACCATCAGCCATCACCTGAAGGTGCTGCGCGAGGCCGGGCTGATCGACAGTGAGCGGCGCGGCACCTGGGTCTACTACCGGCTGGTTCCGTCCGCGCTGGAACGGATGGCCGGCGTCCTGTCGGTCCCCGTCAGCTCGCGTCCTTCCGGACCGGGATGAGGGCCGCCCGTTGCCGTAGTCACGCGCAGCAGGTGCCAGCCGACTCTGACCCGTCGCCAGCCTGCGGTGCTGGGCAGCACTGCGCGCTGTCCGTGCCCGAGAACGACTGGGAGTCTGCCAGCACCGTGTAGATCTCCCACCGCTCACCGTTGGGCGCGCCTTCGACCCAGAACTTGTCCTGCCTGGCGTAGCAGCAAGTCGTATCGCGCTCATCGATCGACGCCAGGCCGACAGTGGCGAGCCGGGCCTGCTCGGCGTCCACGGCGTCGGTGTCTGGAACCTCGACCCCGAGATGGTTGAGGCTGCCACCATGACCGCGGTTCTCCAGCAGCACAAGCTTGAGCGGCGGGCTGGCTATGGCGAAGTTGGCGTAACCGGGCCGGACCTTCGCGGGCTCGGTCCCGAAGAGCTTGCTGTAGAAGCCGATGGACTCATCGAGATTGTCGACGTTCAGGGCTAGCTGAATCCGGCCGGTCATGGCAGCCTCCGCAGATATCGATGACCGTCTATGCCTCTCGGCTCCGAGCTTGCCACAACACATAGGCCTCGGTCAATATAGACACGTGTCTAAGTCTCTGGTGGTGCTGGACCCTGTCGGTACGGCGGCGTGCTGCCCGCCGCTGACAGCCCAGCCCTTGTCGCAAGCCCAGGCCGACCAGATTGCGCCGCTGCTCAAGGCACTCGCCGACCCGGTGCGCCTCAGACTGATCTCGCTGGTCGCCGCCCACCCTGGCGGCGAAGCCTGCGTCTGCGACCTCAACGACGCCTTCGAGTTGTCCCAGCCCACCATCAGCCACCACCTGAAGGTGCTTCACGAAGCCGGACTGCTGGACCGGGAGAAGCGCGGCGTGTGGGCCTACTACCGGCTCAGGACCGAAGCCCTCGCCGCCCTCGGGACACTGATCGCATCCGCGACCGCCTGAGGGCTTGCCTTCAATCGTTGTAAGTGACCACCGGAAGAGCCCGTTTAGCTCGTCACAGTGTCTAGCTCGTCACGGTGTCTGGCCCGCCTACTGAGGCCGGCTCGGCATCGGCGGACAGGGTCGTAGCCGGGGCGAGCAGGCTGACACGATCCCCGGGCCGCAGCGCGCTATCGGGCCCGGCATCAGCGCCGCTGTCGTTGCGCGTTACCGAAACCGCCACGTACCCGGGCGGCCAAGCAACCGCGTCAAGCGGCAAGCCAACGGCAGGCGAGTCCGCGGCGATCGTGACCTCGACGACCGGGTAGACCCCCTTCGGCGCTGCCGCGCCCGC
>JASHTT010000690.1 GCA_030040415.1 Streptosporangiaceae bacterium
TATCCAGGCACAGGTGGTGAACCTGCTGGAGGATCTGCAGTCGGAACTAGGCCTCACCTACGTGGTGATCGCGCACGACTTGTCGGTGGTCAGGCACATCAGCGACTCGGTGGCTGTCATGTACCTAGGCAGGCTGGTCGAGGTCGCGGGCAGGGATCAGCTGTATGCGACTCCGCACCATCCCTACACGGTCGCGCTCATGTCCGCCGTTCCGGTGCCCGAACCGGTTCGCAGCGCCGCGGGCACACGTGAGCGCCGGGAGCGCATCCGGCTGGCCGGAGACGTGCCGAGCCCGCTGAACCCGCCGCCAGCCTGCCGCTTCCATACCAGGTGCTGGAAGGCGCAGGACATCTGCCGGACCGTCGAGCCGCCGCTGGCCGAACTGGACACCGGCCACAAGGTGGCCTGTCACTTCCCGGAGAACGTGTCGGCGGCCTGACTTGGCGGTGCTGGCAACGGCGGGGGTGTGCCGCCGTAGGCGGGGCAGATGTCCTGGTGCGCGCACCAGTCGCAGAGCCTGCTAGGGCGGGGCCGCCAGTCGCCCGTGGTCGCGGCCCTGTCGATCGCCTGCCAGATCGCGTTGATCTTGCGCTCCGTTGCGAGCAGGTCGCTCTCGGCGGGTGCGTACCGCAGGATCTCGCCGTTGCCCAGGTAAATCAGCTGCAGCAGGGTGGGGATCTCGCCACTGGTGCGCCACAGCACGACGGCGTAGAACTTCATCTGGAACAGCGCGCGTGCCTCGTACTCCTCGCGCGGCGCCGTGCCGGTCTTGTAGTCCACGATGCGGACTTCGCCCGTCGGCGCGACGTCGAGCCTGTCGATATACCCGCGCAGGGTAAGCCCGGAGTCGAGGACTGTCTGCACGGACATCTCGCGGTGGGCCGGCTCGACCCGGTTCGGGTCCTCGAGCGTGAAGTAGCGGTCCAGCATCTGGCCAGCCTCGTCGAACCACGCGCTGCGCTGCGTTTCGTCGTCGAACATGCCGGAAAGTTCCGGCTCATCGGCTAGCAGCCGGTCCCACTGTGACGGCACGAGAGTGCGCGCAGCGTCGGGGGTACGGCCACCTGCCGGAGCATCGAACAGACGCTCGAGTACCGCATGCACCAGGGTGCCGCGTGCGGCCGCTGGGCTTGGCGGCTCCGGCAGCTTGTCGACGACGCGGAACCGGTAGAGCAGCGGGCAGGCCATGAAGTCCGCTGCGCGCGACGGTGACAGGCTTGGCCCGCTATCGCCGTCGTCTGGGCCAGATCGCTGCGCGGTGCCGGGCTCGGCACTCAGTACGTCGCTCATGCCGGCAGACTAAAGGAGAGTGCCGACAATCGCTGCCTGGCGACACGCCGCAGTGGAAATGCGGAGACCCGGCCGATCGGCCGTTGCGGCTGCGCTGGCCGTGCCCTATTCCGCGTAGCATCAAAGCGTGGCAGGACCAATCCAGCAGGACGGCCAGCCGGCGCCGGGGTCGTCCAGGGGCTCGCGGCACGATCCGCGACTCGGCATCGTGATCGCTCGGCCGTTCGGCATCCCGGTGTACGTCTCGCCCTACTGGTTCGTAGTCGCCGCGGTGCTGGTGGTGCTGTACTCGAACGAAGGCACGCTGCCGGGCACCGTCCACGGTGCTACGGCGCGCTACGCCATCGCGGTCGCTTTCGTCCTCCTGCTGTACTTGTCGGTGCTGATCCACGAGCTGAGCCACAGCCTCGTGGCGCGCGGCTTCCGGCTGCCGGTGCGGCGGATCCTGCTGTACCCCCTCGGCGGCTTTTCCGAGATCGAGCAGGAGCCGCCGACGCCGGGCACCGAGTTCCTGGTGTCGGCGGCGGGCCCGGCTATGTCGCTGCTGCTGGCCGGGCTCGGCTTCGCGGTCATCACGCTGTTCGCCGTCAGCGGCATCCCGCGGATCGTGCTCGACCGGCTGGTCCTGGCCAACCTCGTGGTGGGCATCTTCAACATGCTGCCCGGCCTGCCACTGGACGGCGGCCGGGTGCTGCGCGCCGGCCTGTGGAAGGTGACCGGCAAGGCGGGTTACTCCACCGTGCTCGCGGCCTGGTCGGGCCGGGTGCTCGCGGTGCTGCTCGTCGGCGTGACGCTCGCCTCGCCGTCCGGCACGTTCGGCCTGGAGGGCTACGGCCTCTGGCTGGTGATCATCGCGGTCTTCATGTGGATGAGCGCGGGCCAGGCGCTGCGCACCGCCAGGCTGCGCGAGCGGCTGCCTGCGCTGCAAGCGCGCACGCTTGCCAGGAGAGCCATCCCTATCCCGGCCAGCCTGCCGCTCGCCGAAGCGATCAGGCGGGCAGACCTGGCGCAGGCACGGGCGCTGGTCGTGGTCGACCACGACTCCAAGCCGATCGCGATCGTCAACGAGGGCGCGGTCATCGCGACTCCCGAGCAGCGGCGCCCGTGGATCGACGCGGGATCCCTGGCCAGGACGCTGGATCCGGACATGATCCTTTCTGCCGACCTGTCCGGCATGGACCTGCTCGAGGCGGTACGCCGCGCGCCGGCCTCGGAGTACCTGCTGGTCGAGCCGTCGGGTCAGGTGTACGGGGTGCTGGCTACCGCCGACCTCGATCACGCCTTCGCCGGGGCCTGACCGGCGGGCCGCTAGCCTGGCAGCCACGGCTGACGGCGCAAACGCGCCATCAGCCAGGCTGCTTGACGTAGGAGTGAGGGCATGATCACGCAGCGACGGGGGCCGTTCGCGCCCGGCGATCAGGTCCAGCTGACCGACCCGAAGGGCCGCCAGCACAGGTTGGTGCTCGCCGCCGGGAAGTCGTTCCACACCCACCAGGGCTCGCTGGCGCACGACGACATCATTGGGCTGCCCGAAGGCAGCGTTGTCACCTCGGCTGGCGGCACGGGATACGTGGTGCTCCGGCCGCTGCTGGCTGACTACACGGTGTCCATGGCCCGCGGCGCGGCCGTTATCTACCCGAAGGACGCCGCGCAGATCGTCGCCCAGGCCGACATCTTTCCCGGCGCGAGGGTGGTGGAGGCGGGCGCCGGGTCCGGAGCGCTCTCATGCTGGCTGCTCAGGGCCATCGGCGAGGCCGGCCTGCTGACGTCGTTCGAGCGCCGCGCGGACTTCGCGCAGATCGCGGCCGCGAACGTGGACGCTTTCTTCGGCGGCAGGCATCCCGCCTGGCGGCTCGTGGTTGCGGACCTGGAACCGACGGGCGCGAGCGAGGCCGACCGGGTAGTGCTGGACATGGTCGCGCCGTGGGAGCACGCCGGGTCGGCCGCCAAAATGCTCGTGCCCGGCGGCGTGATCTGCTGCTATGTGGCGACGACGACGCAGCTAGCCAGGACGGTCACGGCGCTGCGCGAGCAGGGCAACTTCGCCGAGCCGTTGGCGTGGGAGACGATGCAGCGCGGTTGGCACGTGGACGGGCTTGCGGTCCGGCCCGAGCATCGCATGGTGGGGCACACGGGCTTCCTGATCACGGCGCGTCGGCTCGCGGACGGCGTTGCCGCGCCGCCGCGCCGCCGCCGGCCGTCGCGCGGCCAGGCCGCGCTGGCGGAGGAGGATCTGGCCGGCGAGGAAATGGCCGACGAGGCAGTGGCGAACTCCGAAGGTGCCGGCCAGTAGCTTCCGGCAGGCCCGGAGGGTGGCGCGGACGTTTCCTGCGGGCACCCCGGGGCGAGCGTGCTATGAGTTTTCCGGATCGTAACGCAGAATGCCTT
>JASHTT010000691.1 GCA_030040415.1 Streptosporangiaceae bacterium
CCACGGGACCGCAGCTCGCGCCCGACGGCACGAGGCTCGACGACGTCGAGCGGGCCATCGCCGACATCGCGGCGGGCCGCGCCGTCGTGGTCGTGGATGACGCCAACCGGGAGAACGAGGGCGACATCGTGTTCGCCGCGAGCAAGGCAAGCCCGGAGCTGCTGGCCTTCACGATCAGGTATGCGCGCGGCCTGATCTGCGTGCCGATGCTCGGCCAGGACCTGGACCGGCTCCAGTTGCCGCCGATGACCGCGGACAACCAGGAGCACATGGGCACGGCATTCTCCGTCAGCGTGGACGCCAGGGACGGAATCACGACCGGCATCTCCGCGGCCGACAGGGCCAGGACGATCCGGACGCTGGCCGACTCGGCGACAGAACCCTACGAGATCGTCAGGCCCGGGCACGTGTTCCCGCTGCGGTACGCGCCCGGCGGCGTGCTGCGCCGCCGCGGGCATACCGAGGCGGCGGTTGACCTCGCCAGGCTTGCGGGGCTCACGCCGGCCGGCGTGGTCGCCGAGATCGTCAACGACGACGGGACGATGGCCCGGCCCGCGCAGCTGCGCGCGTTCGCTGACGAGCACGGCCTGGCGATGATCTCGATTGAGCAGCTGATCGGCTACCGGCGGCGGCACGAGCAGGTGGTCAGCAGGGTGATCGAGACGATGGTGCCAAACCGCTACGGAAACTGGCGGGCGATCGGCTACCTGAACACGGTGGACGGCACCGAGCACCTGGCGCTGGTGTTCGGTGACCTGACCGCGCCTGGCCCGGACGTGCTCGTGCGGATGCACTCGGAGTGCCTGACCGGCGACGTGTTCGGCTCGCACCGCTGTGACTGCGGGGCGCAGCTTGACGCCGCGATGGCGGCCATCGCGGCCGAGGGCCGCGGCGTAGTCCTGTACCTGCGCGGTCACGAGGGCCGCGGGATCGGGCTGCTGTCCAAGCTCCGGGCGTACCAGCTGCAGGACAACGGCGCGGACACGGTCGACGCGAACACCGAACTCGGCCTCCCGGTCGACGCGCGAGAGTATTCCACTGGCGCCCAGATGCTCGCTGACCTTGGTGTCGTCGCGCTTCGGCTGCTCACGAACAACCCGGCCAAAGTCGACGGGCTGTGCGGCTTCGGCATCGAGGTGACAGGGCGAGTCGGGCTCCCGTCGGTACCCACCGCGCACAACCTGCGCTACCTGACAGCCAAACGGGACCGGCTCGGGCACCAGATCGACAACCTCCCGTCGGCAGGCAATCAGTGAGTGGTGCTGGACGGCCCGATGGCCAGGTTGTCGACGGCTCGGGGCTGACCCTTGCGATCGCGGCAACTCGCTGGCACGCCGAAGTCACCGACCAGCTCGTGGCGCGCGCGGTGTCGGCGGCCCGGGCGTGCGGCATAGCCGAGCCGCTCGTCGTGCGCGTGCCTGGCGCGGTGGAGTTGCCGGTTGTCGCGGCCGAACTCGCGCGCCGGCACGACGCGGTCGCCTGCCTCGGCGCGGTCGTCAGGGGCGGAACACCGCACTTCGACTACGTTTGCGACGCGGTGACCTACGGCCTCGCGAGGGTGGCGCTGGACTCCGCCACTCCTGTCGGCAACGGCGTGCTGACCTGCGACACGATGGAGCAGGCCAGGGACCGCAGTGGCGCCGAGGACAGCAGCGAGGACAAGGGCTGGGACGCCGTCATCGCTGCCCTGGAGACGGCGCTGGTGCTGCGGTCGCTGCGGTCCTGACGGCAGGCGGCACCGGCGCTAGCCCCGGAGCTATTCACCGGTAGCGGCACCGCTATGCAGGATGCCCGCCATCGCACGGTCGCGCCAGGCGGCTGTGGAGTCGTAGAGCTCCTGGCCGGTGTCGACCCTGGAGAGCAGCACGCCAGTGACGTTGCGCCGGAGGCGGCCGACAGTCACGCCGTCGGCGCGCACGAAGAAGGCTGGCCAGCAGCTCTGCGCGGCCGACGAGTTCGGGCAGCTGATCCACATGTGGTTGCACGCGGCCGCCGTGGTCATCGCCGCCGGCATCGTGATGCCGGGGTAGGTGAAAGTCGCGGCGGCGTTGAGCCGCTCGTACTCGGGTCCTATCGCCGCCCGGGACTCGGCAAGCCGTTCGGCCGAGGCGCGGGCGGCGTGGAACGAGTGGAATATCAGCTGGACGCCGCGCTGCTTGTACTCCCGGTACAACTCCGGGAACCGGTAGTCGTAGCAGATAAGGGCGCCGCACCAGATCTCGCCGAGCTGCCAGACAGTGCAGCGGCTGCCCGGGCTGTAGTGCGCGAGGTCCCCTGATCGCCCGGCCGCGTCGCCGGAGCAGAAGCGCTTGTCGTAGCGCTCGACGACGTGCCCGTCGGCGTCGATGACGTACAGGCTGTTGTAGGGCTTGCGAATGCCGGGCAGCCGGTGCGCGGAGCCGACCACCACCCAGATGCCGAGCCGCCGCGCGCGCTCGGCCAGCTTGACGGCGGCCTCGTCGAGCCGCTGCCAGTCGAAGCCGGCGAAGGTCGGAAAGTCAGTCCCGGCGTAACCAGACAGCGCGCCTTCGGGGAAGTGCGCGACGTCCGCGCCGCCCTGGCGGGCCGTGCCCAGCTGCCGCAAGATGTGCCGCAGGTTCGCGTCGATGTCCGCGCTGACAGGAAACTGGCAAGTCGCGACCGTGAGTGCAGCCATGGCACCCATGATGCTGCGCCGGCAGCCGTCAGGACACGCCAGGCGCGACCCGCTCGACGCCGGACAGCAGCAGGTCGAGCAGCTCGCCGAACCGGACGCCGGGATCACCGAAGATCACCCGGCCCGCTCGGGTCGCCAGCGGCGCGGCCGGGCCGATCAGCTCGGCGCGACGTCCCAGCGCGTACCTCTCGTCGCCAGCCGCCATGGCCTGTGCCACCGCCTGCTCCTCGACGCAGAAGCCGACGGTGAAGTCGTGCACCAGGAGTAGCCCCCGCACGGCGTCCTCCAGCGCGAAACCCTGGCGCACCAGGTTGCCGAAGGTTGTCTCCTGGCGCCTGACAACCACGATGTCGGTTAGCGTCGTGCCGCTGAAGGCCTTGGCCCCGTCGCGGCGGCCGAGCAGTTCGCGACGGACCGTCCAGGCGTACTCAGCCATCACCTCGCGCCATGGCAGGTCGGCATCAAGGGCCGCCATGTGCTCGCCGATCTGCCGCCAGGTTTGCGTGGCCATCTCGTCGAGCAGGGCTTGCTTACTGGGCACGTGCCAATAGAGCGCCGGTGCTTTGACACCAAGCCGGGCCGCCAGGGCCCGGACAGTCAGGCCGTCCATGCCGACGTCGTCGAGCAGCTCGAGCGCAGCCTGGACGATGGCCGCCTTCGTGAGCGGAGGTCGCACGGTTTGACAGTTTAACATTGTTAAGGCATGCTCGTAGCGTCACTTAACAACGTTAAATTGAGTGCCGCCCGCCGCTGGGTTGCGGCGGCGGTCCGATCGCGGCAGCCAGGTTGCGGCGCGGGCGCACTCAGGAGGGCACGACATGAAGGCAGCGGTCCTGTACTCGGCCGATTCTGTCCCCGTCTACGCAGACTTTGCTGACCCACAGCCCAGCGAGGGCACGGAGGTCGTGGGGTTCGTGGCTGCGGGCATCCACCACGTCACCCGGTCGGTGGCCGCCGGCCGCCACTACAGCCGGGGCGCTGAATTCCCGCTCATCCCCGGTCTCAACGCCGTGGCCCGCACGGCAGCAGGCGACCTGGTGTTCACCTCGTCCGGTCCGCCGCCATACGGGACCTTCGCCGAGCGCATCGTCTCGCCGGATGCGATGCGCTTCCCGCTGCCCGGCGGCGCCAGGCCTGAGGCCGTGGCGGCAGGCGTCAACCCGGGCATGGCGTCCTGGCTGCCGATGCGGGCCCGGCTGGCGGATGCCGGCAGCCTGCGTACTGTGCTGATCCTCGGCGTAACCGGCATGTCCGGCTATCTGGCCGGGCAGAACGCCAGGTTGCTCGGGGCTACCCGGGTGGTCGGCGCCGGGCGCAACGAGGCCGGCCTGGCGCGCGCCGCCGCGGTAGGCGTCGAGCCAGTCTCGCTCAGCGGCGACCGGGAGACCGACGCCAGCGCGATCGCCTCGGCACTTGGCGAGGACACGCCCGCGATCGTGCTCGACTTCGTCTGGGGACACGTCGCCGAGGCCGCGTTCGCCGCCCTCGCTTCCCCGGGCATGAGCCGTGACGACACGGACACCAGGTACGCCCAGATCGGCGCGCTCGGCGGAGCACACGCCGCGGTGCCTTCGGCCTTGCTGCGCAGCAGGAAGATCACGATCGCCGGCAGCGGAGCGGGCTCGGTTGCTCAGGCCGAGATCGCCAGGCAGCTGCCTGCTTACCTCGAGCTGATCGCTGACGGCTCGGTGGACGTGCCGTTCCGTACCTTCCCGCTGTCCGACGTCGGCGCGGCCTGGGCCGCGTCGGCCGACTCTGGACCGCGTGTCGTGCTGGTCAGGGATTAGGGGGCGGACCGGTAGTGGTAGCGGGCAGCCAAGGCGTTCTTCGTCCGATGGCCGCCAGCCCGGGGCCGCAACGCTTTGAGTGCGGCCACGGGCATCGGCGTGCCGGTCCCCGGCCGGACCGTCCATGTTCGTGCAAGACTGCCGACCATGGAGCCGTCCGCGGCCACCCTGGCCTGGGTCGAGGCCACCTGGCCCGATCGTTCCTGGGCCGGTGCGGAGGTTCGCCACGGCGCTTTTCACGAGGTCGTTGTCGCCAGTGACCACGTCGCCCGGGTCGCACGGGGAGACGGTCACCGGTCACGGGTCGACCGCGAGGCGGGCCTGCTGCAGCTGGCCGGCCAGTTGGAACTCAGCTGCGCGGTCCCGGTGTTGCTCGGTGGGACCGTCAGCCGCGACGGCCGATCGGGATTCCGCACGACCGCGCTACCCGGCGAGCAACGCGACTCGGCGTCCTGGCGCGAAGTACGCAAGGGCCTGCTGGCCATTCTCGCCGAGCTGGCGCAGGTATCGCCGAAGCCAGGCACGGCACTGCCAGCAGCGCGGATGTGGTGCGGTGGGCCGGACTGGCCGGCAATCGTGGCAGGCCGGCTTCTGTGTCACCTCCCGCGCGATCTCGCTGGCCGGGCGTCGGCCGTGGTCGCGGACGTCGTCGCCGTCGAGCAGGATTCGGCACCCGGCTTCGTGCACGGGGACTTCGGGCTGCACAACGTTCTCTGGGTGTCCTGCGCGCCCTGCGGCCTGATCGACTTTGACCACCTCGGCTGGGGCGATCCAGCCATCGATGTCGCACCGCTGGTCGGCATGTTCTCGGCGGCCCGGCTGTCCGGTGACTTTGACCAGGAGGTCCTTCGCCGGGCAATGGTTCATCGGGCGTCGCTTCCGCTGCAGGTGGCGGCCGCAGCCGAGCTTGCCGGAGACGCCGGTCTCCGTGATCACGCGCTTGGCAACTTCACGGCTCGCGCGGCCAGCGGGACCCTGCACGATCCGGGCGGGCATACCCCCACCCCCGAGGGGAAAGGCAAGATGGGCACATGGTGACCCTGGCTGATGCGGCGCGGATCGGTGGCCGCGACCGGTTCCTTGTGGTGGTGTCGACGTTGCGGGCCGACGGGACTATCCAGGCCTCGGTGGTCAACGCGGGGGTACTGCGTGACCCGCGTTCCGGTGCGGACGTGGTCGCGTTCGTCACCTACGGCCCGGTCAAGCTCGCCAACCTGCGAGCCAGGCCGGAGGTCGCCGTCACCTTCCGAGCCGGCCACGAGTGGCTCACCGTGGAGGGCACCGCGCGGATCGTCGGCCCGGACGATCCGGTCGCCGGAATCGATGCCGAGCGACTGCGGCTGCTGCGCCGCGAAGTCTTCACCGCGGCAGGTGGCACGCACGATGACTGGGCGGAGTATGACCGGATCATGGCGGCGCAGCGGCGCGCCGTCGTGCTCGTCACGCCGGCCAGGATCTACAGCAACGCGACCTAGGGCTCGCGAGGTGGCCAGCTACGGCCGCAGCCAGGCCTGCACGTGGCCGTCGGCGGTTACCGCGACACGGCAGCCGGGCGGAAGCTGCGGGCCGCCCGAGGTTCGCGCGATGAGTTGCACGCCGCCAGGCTCGCCTTCTGGCTGCACTCGCACCACAGCGTCGTGCCCGTAGTACTCGCAGGCCACCACGCTGCCATGAAGGCCCGCTCCGGCGCCCGCCGGACCGTCCGAATCCGGGCGGAGCTCAAGCTGTTCGGGTCTGATCAGCACGGTAACCACGGCCGGTGCTGCCACGGTCGTGCCGGCCGCGAGCCGAAGGCGGCCTAGCACAGTGTCCACGGTGCCGCCGTCGGCTACCTTCCCCTCCAGCAGGTTCGCATCGCCAACGAACCTGGCGAGGGCAGCGTCGGCGGGGCGGGCGTACAGCTCCTGTGGCGCCGCGTACTGCACGATCGCGCCGTCGCGCAGCACCGCGATGCGGTCGGCAGTGGAGAGAGCTTCGTCCTGGTCGTGCGTGACCAGGACGGCCGTGGTGCCGGCGGTCCGGCAGATCCGCTGCACGTCGGCACGGACGCTGGCGCGCATGTGCGCGTCGAGCGAGGCGAAGGGCTCGTCAAGCAGGACCACTTCGGGCCCGACCGCCAGCGCCCTGGCCAGTGCCACCCGCTGCTGCTGCCCGCCGGACAACTCGTGCGGGTACCTGCCGCCCATCCCGGCGAGGCCGACGAGATCGAGCAGCTCGCCGACGCGCGCCGCGCGCAGTTGCCGGGCGCGCAGCCCGAAGCCGATGTTGCCCGCAACGGTCAGGTGCGGGAAGAGCGCGCCTTCCTGCGGCACATAGCCGATGTGCCTGCGCTCCGGGGGCACGTGCACACCGTGGCCGTCGACGACCCGGTCGCCGATCGCGATCGTGCCGGCGTCGGCCCGCTCGAAGCCCGCGAGCAGCCGGAGCAGCGTGGTCTTGCCGCTCCCGGACGGGCCCAGGATTGCCGTGAACGAGCCCGCTGGCACTGCCAGGTCTAGGCCGGCCAGGACCGGATGACTGCCGAACGACTTGTGCAGCCCGGTGACGGCGAGATCCCTCATGCGCTCATCCTCGTGCCCTTGCGGTGCGGTTGAAGAACCGGCCGAGCGCCATGCTCGGCAGCGCCGCAATCGCGATCATCACGAGCGCGTAGGGCGCGGCCTGGGCGTAGGACAGGTTCGACTGGTAGCTCCAGAACTGGGTCGCCAGCGTCTGCACGCCGATGGGCAGCAGCACAAGCGTCGCGGTGAGCTCGGTGACCACGGACAGGAAGACCAGGCAGAACGCGGCGACCAGGCCCGGCGCGGTGAGCCGCAGCGTGACCCGGCTGAATGCGGCAAGCCTGCTGTGGCCGAGCGAGCGCGCAACGTCGTCCAGGCCAGCCGGCGCGCGCGCGATCGCCGCCTTGACCCCGACGAGCGCCAGCGGGAAGAACATGATCACGTAGCAGATGACCAGCAGCGGCGCTGTCTGGTAACCGAACCCGCCCAGGTGCTGCTCGGTGAAGTAGGTCAGCGCCAGCGCGATCACGACGCCGGGCATGGCCAGCACGAGGTATGTGCTGCGCTCCAGGAAGTGCCTTGCCCTGCTGGTGTGCCGGACCGCCAGCACCGCCACCGGCAGCGCGAGCAGCGTGTCTAGCGCAGCCGCAGCTAGGCCGTACGCCGCGGTGTGCCAGGCCGCACTGAGCATCGACACAGTCACGGCGCTGGTCACCGCTGGCGGTCCGCCCTGGATGATCAGGTAGATGCACTCGCCGACTGGCACGCCGAGAGCGAGCACGACCAGCAGGCCGACAGCGAGCAGCGCGGGGACGGTGGCACGGCCCAGCCGCAGCGGTGGCATCACCCGCTGCGTCATCGGCCCGGACCTGGCTATCCGGCCGCGCCCGGCGCCGAACTTGGCCTCGCCGGCCAGCACCAGCAGGCTGATCACGATCAGCACCACGGACAGTGCGCACGCGGTCGGCACCTCGCTCGGGAGCCCGAGGTTGGTGTAGATCTCGGTCGTGAACGTCTGGTAGCCGAGCATCTCGAACGCGCCGTACTCAGCAAGCAGCACGAGCGTCACCAGCAGGCAGCCGCCGAGGATGGCGGCCCTGGCCTGGCCGAGTGTTATCCGCACGAACGTACGGAGCCGACCGACGCCGAGGCTGCGCGCGACCTCCTCCTGGCCCGGGTCGGCGGCCCGCAGGCTGGCGGCGACCGGCAGGTAGACGAGTGGGTAGACGGCCAGCGTCATTACGAGCACGGCACCGCGGAAGTCCTGCACCCAGGTAGACAGCGTGAACCAGCCGAAAGCCACCACGAAGTCCGGGATGGCCAGCGGCACCACGAGCAGCACCGCCCAGATCCGCCGGCCGGGCAGGTTTGTCCGCTCCACCAGCCATGCCGTGCCCGTGCCGATCACCGCGCATAGCACGGTGACGACCACCGTGAGGCGGACCGTGTTCCACAGCAGCGTGCCCGTCAAGGGGCGGAATACCTGGCCGAGCACAGTGCTGACGCCCGCTGTGGATGACTCGAAGATGAGGAACGCCAGCGGCACGGCGAGCAGCGCGGCGATGACGGTACTGGCCGCGATCAGCCCGACTGGCCGCCGCGCGCGGCGCGCCGGCACGGCCG